>REAP01000059.1 GCA_004294385.1 Oscillatoriales cyanobacterium
AATATGGTTGGTAAAACCCGCCCCTACAGTCCATTGGGTTAATTGGTGTTATTGGTTGGGTTGGGCGGGTTTATGTAGATTTTTTGTGAGTTTCCAATACTATCTGTAAAACCCGCCCCTACAGCACATTGGATCGATCGCGGTTATTGATTGGGTTAGGGCCAGGGCTGTTTCATTCTCAGGTAAATCATCGTTTTGTAGGGGCGGTGCCAAGAGTGCCCGCCCTCCATTCTCTAGAACCCGCCCCAACAGTCCATCGTAGGGGAGGGTTTTACAGATAATACAGGTAGAAAATAGACAATCTACATAAACCCGCCCCCGCCACCCCAACGGCCCCAACCAGTCACAGGCCTCATGTCCCAGAAAAAAAATGAACATTAGCGGAACAAGACTGTTACTGTTGGTGTCAAGACGGGCTATAATCGTTTTGCGTTTTGAAGACCTTAGTTAAATTCCTGCCCCGGTTGCCAGCACCCCCTATGTCAACGACAGTCAACACAGAATCCACCGCCGTTCATTTTAACCAACAGGGAGAAACCTATTTATCCCAAGGGAAACTGGAAGAAGCTATTGCCTCCTGCGAGCAAGCTTTGAAGATTCACCCCAATTTTGCGCCGGCTTACAAGACTTTGGGCAATGCGCTACAAGCTCAAGGCCGCATGGAAGAGGCGCGACACTGGTACGCTAAGGCTATTGAAATTGAACCGAATTTTGCGGAGGTTTACGCGAATTTGGGTAGCATTTGTGCTCAGCAGCAAAAGTGGCAGGAGGCGATCGCACATTATCAAAAGGCGATCGCGATTAAGCCGAATTTCGCGGGGGTTTACCGGAATTTGGCGAAGGTATTTGGGGAGGTTGGCAAGCGGGCTGAAGCTCAGGAATGCTGGTATCGCGCGTTTTCTTTGGAACCGGAAAAGGCGAAACCGTCGGAACATTTGGGTATGGGTGATGCTTTTGCGCGGCAGGAAAGGTTTGCGGAGGCGATCGCCTGTTACGATCGGGCTATTAAGTTTGACCCTAGTTTGACTCAGGCTTACCAAAATATGGGTGAGGCGCTGAAAAAACAGGGCAAGTTGGAGGAAGCGACTGTATATTATCGGAAGGCGATCGAACTGAACGCTGCTAATGCCAGAAATGGTAGCGAGGGACAGCAGACTTTGGCTGGTGCAAATGGCACAAATGGTGCTGTTAAGTCGCCACAGGTTCAACAACAAATAGCGCCACAAGTTCAACAACCACAGGTTCAACAACAAATACCTGAGCAAATATTGCGAAAAATACCGCAAGAAATATTGCAACAAATACCGCACCAAATTCAACAACAAATTCAACAACAAGTTCAGCCACCGGTTAATCCTGGAATTAGTACCGAAGATCCAGAGGCGTATAAGATACTGGCAGAAGGCTATTTTGCTCAGGGCAAAATGGAACAAGCAATTTCTGCTTGCAAAAAAGCGCTACAAATTAAGCCGGATGCGCCTCTATACAAAATGTTGGGTAATGCCTTGCAAGCTGGGGGCAAAATTGATGATGCTAAAACTTGCTATGTGAGAGCAATAGAAATTAATCCGAATTTTGCGGAAGCTTATGCTAATTATGGTAGCATTTGCGCGCAGCAGGAACAGTGGCAGGAAGCGATTTCTGCTTACGAAAAGGCGATCGCGATTAAGCCAGATTTCGCCGGCGCTTTCCGCAATTATGCCAAGCTTTTGACGCAGTTAGGGAAGTCGGAGGAGGCTACCCAGTGTTGGTATCGAGCTTTTGCGATCGATCCCAAGTCTGGCACGGCTGAGGATTTGGAAAGTTTAGCTAAGACTTTGATTGAGCAAGGTAAGGTAAATCAAGGCATTGATTGTTACCGACGCGCTGTTGCATTGAACCCAAATGCTGGTGCTGCTTATCACGAATTGGGCGAGATTCTGAAGGGTCAAGAACAGTGGGAATCGGCGGTAGATGCTTACAGGAATGCGATTAAAATTAATCCCGGTCTTTCTTGGTCTCACAACAATTTAGCTGAGTCTCTGGTGAAGTTGGAAAGGTGGGAAGAAGCTGTAAATGCTTACAGGAAAGCGATCGAATTAAATCCTGATTTTAGTTGGTCTCACAACAATTTAGCCGATGTATTGTTGAAGTTGGAACGGTGGGATGAGGCGGTAGAACCATACCGGAAAGCAACTGAGTTAAATCCTGATTTTAGTTGGTCTCACAATTATTTGGCCGATGCGCTGATTAAGCTGGGAAGGTGGGATGAGGCGATTGCGGCTTACCAAAGGTCGATCGAACTTAATCCTGACCATTTTTGGGCGCACAACAATTTAGCCGAAGCTTTGGTGAATTTGGAACGCTGGGATGAGGCTGTGGCTGCGTATCAGCGGGCTAATGAACTGAATCCGAGTTTCTTCTGGTCCCACAGCAAGTTGGGTGATGTGCTGTTGGAAATGGAACGGTGGGAGGATGCGATCGCTGTTTACCGGCGCGCGGCCGAGTTGAATCGCGATTTTGCGTGGACTTATTACAACATGGGGACGGCTTTTGAGAAGTTGGAACGGTGGGATGAGTCGATCGCCTCTTATCGCTGTGCTGCGGAAATTCAGCCGGATTTGCCGTGGATTTCGCAGAAGTTGGCTGATGCTTTGAGGATGCGATCGCAGTGGGATTTGCAGGATGCGATGGGTTTGTATCGAAGGGCGATCGCAGAGAATCCTGATGATGTGCAACTTTATCATAAGGCTTTGGAGATTGCGCCGAATGATGCGGGGCTTTATGTGGAGTTGGCGAATGCTTTGGTGCGACAGAATTGGGTTGATGGGGCGATCGTCTTTTATCAGATGGCGTTGCAGGTTAACCCCGAATGCGGTGAAGCACAATTGCAGTTGGGGTTGATATTCGCGCAAAAGAATGATACCGATCGGGCGATAAACTGTTACCGTCGCGCTATTGAGGTTCAACCAAATCAGTATAAACCTTACCAATTGTTAGGGGATGCTCTGGGTGCAAAAGGTCAGCGTGAGGAAGCAATGAACTGTTACCGTCGCGCGATCGAGTTAAAACCTGATGATCCCTATATCCAAAACAATTTAGCGGATATGCTCAGACATCAAGGAGATTTGGACGGGGCGATCGCTTGTTATCGCCGCGCCATTGAATTAAAACCTGATTTCTCTTGGTTCCACTATAATTTGGGCGAAGTTTTGACTAAGAAAGGGCAAATTGATGAAGCGAGTTCTTGTTACCGTCACGCCTTAGAGTTAGAACCCAAGATTTTCTAATTTTATGTGCAATGGAGCCTGTATGTTATAAGTTTGTGCAGGCTCAAACCTCCCAGTTACCACTAGAAGCAATCAAATCAATTGATAGAGAGTAGAGGAATTACCATGAACCCGGAAGAAGCTCAGTCCTTAGAAGCAGCCATTCAAAAAACTTTATCCACTCATGCTAAAAGTGATAAGAGTTATCTATGGATGGCATATCAAGTAATCTTTGAACGCGAAGCCGATCCAGAGGGAATAGCTATGTTTTTAAACCAGCTAAAAGAAGGATGGACTCGACCTACTTTAATTGCAAAGATGATTGAGTCTAATGAATTTCAACACCGCTTACCAGCAGGCACGCAGAGCTTTGCAAGTACAGAAAGTCAAGTATTAATCGAACTGGAAAATTTTAAAATCTATGCCATGACTAATGACACTGCCGTTGGTCAAACAATTATTAGTAGCAGAAGCTATGAACCTCATGTGACTGATGCTATTGTTAAACACTTAAAATCAGGCGATGTTTTTCTCGATCTGGGAGCTAACATAGGCTATTTCACTCTCCTAGCAGCAAGCATTGTTAAAAATGAGGGGAAAGTAATATCTTTTGAACCCAACCAATACAATAGACAACTGCTATATGCAAGTATCGTTGAAAATCAGTTTAAGAATATTACAGTTTATCCATTTGCGGTTTCAGATTGTCAACAAATTTTCAGATTAATGACATCAGGATCTAATGGTTGGGTAGTCGAGTTATCAGAGGAATCTGTAAATTATCAATTAGTGCAATCAGTGGTACTGGATGAATTGCTGCAATCAGAAAAAGAAATTAATGTAATTAAAATGGATATAGAAGGACATGAACCTATTGCGCTGCGCGGTATGGAGAGGATAATCAATAAACACCGACCTATTATTTTTACTGAGTTTCATCCCTATGCTGTGGGCGAAGGGTATTTAAAACAACTGACACAGTATAATTATCGCTTGTTTATCATTGAAGAAGTCGGAAAAATTACGGAAGCTCCTGACACCAAATTTGTGATGGATTTCTGGCAAAGACTAGCGGAAAAGGTTAATTTTGACAGAATACATCTTGACCTGATGGCTTTGCCTTCGTAACCATAAATTAGAGATATTCAAGCGAGTCGCGATCGCAAACTAGCCTGTATTTGCCAGGTTAATGCACTTTCAAAACATAATCTCCATTACAATACGTTCATCAATATCATAAGGAAACACCATGAACCCCGAAGCATCTCAGCGTCTGGAAGCAAGCATCCAAAAAACTTTATCTACTCATGTCAAAAGCGACAAAAGCTATCTATGGATGGCTTATTGGGTCATATTTGAACGGGAAGCCGATCCAGAGGGGTTAGAAGGTTGGTTAGGTTTGCTAAAGGCTGGTGTGAGTCGAGCAAACGTAGTACAAACAATGATTAAGTCAAGCGAATTTTACCAACGCATTTCAGGTGAAGAAAGCGAAAACCAAATTAATGAAAAGCTTCACAACGCCAGAATGCAAATGGTAAAACAACTCGTTCCACCAGCTCAAGTTATATTAGACTTGGGGGGTTATTCCTCAAGCGACCCAAGAGGTGCTTTGCTAAGCTTTGGCTATCCTCATGTGCCACAAAAGCTCTACATTTTAGATTTTCATCCCGACAAAATGATGTTTCCCGGGCCTGAATGGCCAAAACAAGTTAAATACGAAACCTGTGACATTGAATATGTGTATGGAAGTATGACTGACTTAGACTGTTTTCAGGAAGGTAGTTTTGACCTAATTTGGTCTGGAGAATCAATAGAACATATCACCTCTGAAGATGCTGAAAAAGTTTTTTCAAAAGCCTACAAGTTATTAAAACCCGGTGGTAAGCTGGCACTAGATACCCCCAACAGACGAGCTACCCAGTTACAGTTTCCTAATAGTTATATCCATCCAGAACACAAGATAGAATACTACTATGAAGATTTGTGTAAACTTTTGGATAAGCACAACTTCAAAATTATTCAGAGCAAGGGAGTGATCGATCTATCAAGGTCAATTGAAACATCAAGTATGGAGCATTTCAAAAATGAGTTTATCAGCAGTGAAAAACTCAACGACAATCCCAATAACTCTTACTGTTTCTTCATCTGCTGTATGCGAGCAGAGGACTGTTAGAATTATTTATAACTGTAACGGGACTCTTCCTGAGTGTTTTGCCGTTAAATCTTTGAGCGATCTAGTTCCACCTGAGCTTGCAACGCTGCTTGCTTCCAAGCTTGAGCCTGGGATTCAAAACAGCTTTTTTCTTCTATTGTCCTTGTAATATATTCAAGGCGACTTTTTATTTTTTTTCCCACTGCCTGCGGACTCAATAAAGACCTAATCTCGGAGGCTGCTCTCGCTCCTACTTGTTTTGCTTGCGAATAATTCTGAAACACATACTGCATTAAGGAACCAGCATGATCGATATCTGGCTCCGCCCAGGTACTTCCTTTTGGATAAAGCCCATAATCTTGAGTTGTTTTCACCAGTTCATACTTAACTGGAAAACTATTGCCAACATTCATAAATTCGATATTAGACGAGTAGGCGGTGGCGATAGTCGGCTTGCCGTAGTACATCGCTTCCGCCATCGTCAAACCAAATCCTTCAGCCCGATGTAGGGACACATAGCAGTTACAATTGTCAACTAAGGCGTGGAGTTCTTCTTTCTTTAAATCCCCTTCTATAAACTGAATAGATGGCCAGTCCTCGGCTTGCGCTTTTAGTTGTGCTTGCAGATGGAGAAACAGTGGATGGGGTCGATACTTAACGATCAGTAAAACATCGTCATTATACTTCCCAAAAGCTCGTTTAAATGCCTCAATAGTAGCCAAGGGATTTTTTCGTTCAAAGCCGCTCCCAATGTCAAACATAAACAGAAAAATAAACTTGTCTTCGGGTAATCCCAAAACTTCTCTGCCCAATGAATTTGGCGGGATAGAAATGCTAGGTGGTAGCTTAAGAACAGGAATAGGCGATACTTCTGCTATGGCTTCAGCCGTGTAATTACTGTAAGTCCAAACCTCATCAAATATATCAAAGGCAAACCGCCCAAAATCAGGAAATTTTGGTAATTCCCATGCCCAGAATCCAATGTTATACCGATTTTGAAAATATGCAGGATTAATTAAATCCAGTAATGATTTGTGAGGGTTTGTATGGATGAGGTTGATGGGATATGGGTTATCTTCAGAGAAATTTGTGTAACTAGAATCTAAGTTTCGCTGCGTATCTTCCCTCAGATCCTTGATTGCGAAGGGAATGTCTGCTGCTTCTATGGCTCGGAGAGTACCCCTCACGCCACCTCCGAGTCCAAATTCCCCTGTCACATGACCGACAACATTGATTCCAAAAGAATAATTTAGTCCTTCACTTATCATAGCCAGTTTTAATCTCCATCTAACATTTTTACTATTCTGGAAACCGGATCAATTCTACTACTTAATCGAACCTAGCCTTTGACACCGCTCTAGTTCCGTTTGAATTTGCAGTGCTGTTTGCCTCCATACTTGGACTTGGGATTGATATAAACCTGTTTCTGTCTGAATCTTACGGAGCCGACTCGATCGTGTAGGATGATTTATCCTGCTCATAATGTCTTCCAGACGAATTTTAATTTTGCTACCAACAGTTTGTGGACTCAGCAAAGACCTAATTTCACTGGCTGCTCTAGCTCCTACTTGCTCTGCTTCCTGATAGTTGTCAAAGACATACTGCATTAAGGATGCCGCATGATCTAAATCGGGTTCAGCCCAGACATTTCCTTTAAAATAGGGCCCATCGTCTTCAATAATTGTCACCATATCGTATTTCACCAAAAAACTATTACCGACATTCATAAATTCCATATTAGCCGAGTGAGCAGTGGCAATTACTGGTTTGCCATAAAACATCGCTTCCGCCATCGTCAGGCCAAACCCTTCCGCGCGATGCAATGAAACATAGCAGTTACAATTGTCAATTAAGGCATGAAGCTCTTCTTTATGCAAATGCTCTTCTATAAATTGAATTGACGACCAACCCTCTGTGTGCGACAAAATTTGCTCTTGCAGTTCAGGATGAAACTTCCCATTAGAAGACTTGATAAGGAGTAAGACATCCTTGTTTGATTTCCCAAAAGCTCGTTTAAATGCTTCGATTGTGCCTAGAGGATTTTTACGACTCAGCCGACTGTGATAGTCGAATAAAAACAGAAAAATAAACTTGTCTTTCGGCAAGCCTAAAGCTTCTCTACCCAAGGATGTTTCTGGAAGATAAATGCTGTGTGGAACCTTGACCACGGGAATAGGCGATACCGCAGAAATGGCTTCAGCAGAGTAATTGCTGGGAGTCCATATTTCATCAAATGAATAAAAAGCATATAGCCAACCAGGGGGAAACAATGGCAATTCCCAAGCCCAATAACCAATATTGTATCGCCCTTGAAAATAATCCGAACCTAAACTTTCCATTACTCCACCGATAGGTGGTGTATGAACGAGGTTGATAGCATAGGGTTGCTCGTCAGAGAAATTAGTGTAGGTAGAATCGAGATTTCTGTGCCAATCTACTTTAATATCCCTGATGGTGAAGGGAATGCCTAGGGCTTCGAGTCCTCTCAGAGTGCCTCTCATGCCTTCTCCAATGCCAAATTCGCCACTAGCGTGACCTGCAACATTGATGCCTAAATTAGAATTTTGTGTTTTCTGCAACATAGCGAATTTTGTACTTTTTTACTAATGATGATGAAACGGCAAGTGTTTGAGTTCTGTTTGCATTTGTAATGCTGTCTGCCTCCAAGCTTGGGCTTGACGAGCTAATAAATCTCTTTCTGCCTGAAGTTCATGGAATCGGTTGGACAACTGGGTATGATTAAGATTGCCACTGATAAATTTAAGGCGATTTTTAATTTTTATACCTACTGTTTGAGGACTTAATAAAGACCTAATTTCCTTGGCTGCTATTTTTCCTACTTTCTGAGCTTCCTGATAATTTTCAAAGACAGAATTCATTAGAGACGCAGCATGATCTATATCTGGTTCCGCCCAGACGCTACCTTTCGGGTAAGCTCCATAATCTTCTGTTGTTGTCACCAGTTCGTATTTAACCGGAAAACTATTGCCAACATTCATAAATTCCATATTAGATGAATAGGCTGTGGCTATTACTGGTTTGCCGTAGTACATGGCTTCTGACATTGTTAAACCGAATCCTTCAGCCCGATGCAGAGATACATAACAATCACAACTATTAACCAAAGCATGAATCTCTGCTTTTTGCAAATGTCCGTCTATAAACAGAAGGGATGACCAACCTTCAGCCAAATCAATTAATTCCTGTCGCCGTTCCGGGAAAAGATGAGCATTCGCAAATTTGAGAACGAGTAAAACATCTGGATTCGATTTACCAAAAGCTCGTTTAAATGCCTCAACGGTGGCAAAGGGATTTTTCCGTTCAAAGGAACTGCCAAAGTCAAACATGAAGAGAAAAATAAACTTATCTTTAGGTAAATTGAGGTTTTCTCTGGTTAATAGTGGTTGGGGGAAGGCGAGGCTCACAGGAATTTTGAGTACAGGAACTTGGGAGACAGCGGAAAATGCTTCTGCACAAAAATTACTGGTAGTCCAAATTTCATCAAATAAATCAAATGCCCATTGCCATTCACTCGGAAATACTGGCAATTCCCATAACCAGACACCTATATTGTATTTGCCTTTGAAATATTCAGAACCAATACCGGGAAAGTATCCAGCTAAAATCTGTTCAACCCAATTCGGGTTGGTTTGGACTATATTGATTGGATAGGGATTATCGTTGGAAAAGTTTTGATAACTGGTATCGGAGTTGGGTTGCCCACCCACCTTTAAATCGGTGATAGCAAAGGGAATTTTAGCTGCTTCCATTGCTCGGAGAGTGCCTCTAGCTGCTTCGCCTAGCCCAAAATCACCAGTTATATGACCTGCTAAATTTACACCCAAAGAATTATTTACTTGATGATTTAACATTCGTCTTGTTTTTTGCTTTCTCAATGTTTATGAATAGGCTTTCACACTATTTAATTTCTACCCAATTAAGTTTAATTTTGGGTTCATTAGGTATTTGGTAGAAGATTGACTAATTTATTAAAAATTAGCCTTTTGGGTCTCCACCATCATTTTTACTACATCGTGCATTTTATATTTGGCCTGCCAACCTAACTTTTCGTTCGCCTTAGCAGGGTTGCCTTTGCCCAGTGCAATTTCTGTCGGTCTGTACAAACTGGTATCTATGACTGTATGTTCCTCCCAGTCTAATCCCAAAGTGGCAAAGGATTGAGCAACAAATTCTTTTAAGGCATGGCTCTCCCCAGTAGCAATTACATAATCATCGGGTTCTGACTGCTGCAACATCAGATACATTGCTTCCACGTATTCGGGTGCCCAACCCCAGTCCCGCTGTACAGAAATATTACCCAATTGCAGCTTTTCTGGACTACCCGCCGCAATCCGGCAAGCTACTGATACAATTTTTTGGGTCACAAACCTGGCTGGCCTCAGAGGGGATTCGTGATTAAATAGGATACCAGAACAAGCAAACAAATCGTAGGCTTCTCGATAGTTGGCTACTTCCCAAAACGCTGTTGCCTTGGCAACTGCATAGGGACTTCTTGGGTGAAATGGAGTGCTTTCTTCGGCGGCTTTGCCTCCAGTGTCGCCAAAGCATTCGCTAGAACTGGCATTATATAGTTTTATTTTTCCTCCAGTAAAACGGATGGCCTCTAGGAGATTCAGTGTCCCGGTGGCAATGCTTTCTAGGGTTTCCACTGGTTGCTCGAAGGACAGCCCTACGGAAGTCTGACCAGCTAGATTGTACACCTCATCTGGCTGAATTTTGCTTAGGACTTGCAAAACGCTGCGAAAATCGTTGAGGGACATCGATTCTAGCTTTACTGATTCGCGGATGCCTAAGCGCGTGAGGTTGTTGAAGGTTGACATTTGGGCATCTCGCGATGTGCCACACACTGAGTAGCCTTTTTCGAGGAGCAATTTCGCTAAATAAGCTCCGTCTTGGCCGGATATACCACAAATTAGTGCTTTTTTCATAGGATTACCTCTAATTTTTTTGACAATCGCCTGTTTGTTGCTTGCTCAGTTTAATATATCTGTGGATACACTGAAGCCAAGTTTTGCTACTTGACTTGACATTCGTTCAAGTGTTCCCTACTCTGGTTAAGGCTATATCTTTATTAACTTAAAGTCGATTAAGGTAGTTTACTGTGTTCGCCGCTTAAAAATAATCGTCTCGTCAGCTTGCTTAAATTCTATATCAAACAAATCGAACACTACCTCCCTACCTAAAAGAATCTCCTCGCAAAAATCAGTTTGTGCCCAAGCGACAGGCGCAGTAAAAATATGACCATCCAAGTGTATTTCTACCTGTCGTAACAGGTATTCAATACTACCACCAACTCCTTCGGCTTGATTGTTAACCTCTTCAGATCCTTTAGTATAACCCAAATCTTCACCAAGTTTTTTCGTAATCAAACTAAGTTCTGCACCTGAATCAACCAGAATTTTCACTGTTACGGTATGCTGAAATTTTAATAACAACTCGTATTTAGGTTGCCAATCGTGAGATTTTAATGTTCTCATTCTGACTGGATAAAATCTGACCGGATCGACAAACTCGCTTTCAAATATCCGTTCGATTACATAATCTAAACCTGATAAACTAGGATCGATCGCGTCCTTCATCTTTCGATAATCGCGATCGTGACTAATTATCCCCTGATGATTGTAAGCTATCCACTCGCCCCGATATTTTTTTAACTCCCGGCGATGAGCTTTATACCAATCACTAGCTGTCGGATATTCTGCTTCCATAATTAAATCACTTTTTTGTATTGTATAAAATAATCTGTGCTTCAGTAAATTTAGGTATTAGGGCTACTTTGCCCATTACCGTCGCGATTCAGACTTTTGCACCTCATTTTACTACATGGAACAAGTTTTGCCCGCTCGCCCCTAGTGGACTCCAGCCGTTACCGTCCCAATTATACCAGACCTCAAGCGAGTTAACGATATGTTGACAATAATCAAGGATGTATGATACAAAAGTCGATAGTTATAAATTCAGCAAAGCTGCTGGGTCTAAACATAATATTAATAACTTTAAAGTAACTTGGCAAAATGAACGAGCAAATGGCTGTGACTGAGTTGGACAAAGGCAATCAATTTCTGCAAGAGGGAAAACTAGAAGACGCGATCGCCGCCTACCGCCGTGCGATTGAGCTAGATCCTGACATCTCTTGGTCTTACCACAATTTAGGGGAAGCTTTAGCAAAAGTATGTCAATTTGAAGCAGCGATCACAGCTTTTCGTCGCGCCATAGAACTTAAACCAGATTTTTCTTGGAGTTACCATCACTTAGGGGATGCCCTAGCTCAACAGGAACAGTGGGAAGAATCGGTTATAGCCTTCGGTAAGGCGATCGAACTTAATCCCCAACATTTTGGGACTTACGTGGGGCTAGGTAATTGTTTAGCAAAAATGGTTCAGTTGGATGAGGCGATCGCGGCTTATCGCCGTGCTAGCGAGCTTGACCCAAAGACCGATTGGATTCAGTATAAGCTGGGGGAATTGCTGCAACAGCGAACTCAGTTGGATTTGGAAGGGGCGATCGCGTCTTACCGTCAAGCGATTGACTTAAATCCTGATGATGTGCAAGCATACCGCAAGCTCCTACAGATACAGCCAGATAACTTGGAAGTCTGGTTGAAGTTAGGGGAAGCATTGGTGAAACAAGAGCAGTGGGAAGAGGCTATCGCTCCTTATCGCCGCCTTACGGAGTTAAATCCTGATGATGTGCAAGCTCATTATCGCTTAGGGGAATTATTAATTAAACAGGGGGATTTAGAAGGCGCGATCGATACTTTGCGTCATGCTCTTGAACTGAGTCCCAACTCTGACGAATCTTACTATAACTTAGGAGAAGCACTAGCAGCTCAAGGAAACGCAACCGAGGCAGGTCTCTGTTACTACAAGGCTTTTCAGCTAAATCCCAATAATATGCAAGCCAATCAAAAACGTCCTCAAATTTATGACTGTTTTGCCTTTTTTAATGAACTAGATGTTCTCAGAATTAGGATAGAAGAACTCAAGGATGTTGTAGATAAGTTTATTTTAGTAGAAGCTACAAAAACCTTTAGTGGCAACCCCAAGCCACTTTATTACCAAGAATTTAGCCATGAGTTTGCTGAATATCAGGATAAAATCATTCACTATGTTGTTGATGATATGCCTGAAATTGACTACAGTCAACCTGTTCATCTCCAAGCATGGCCTCTTGACGTTCACCAAAAAAACTGTATAAGTAGGGTATTAAAGTCTCTTGATTGCAAAGATGAGGATATTATCCTAGTCAATGACTGTGATGAAATTCCCCGAAAGGAAAAGCTGAATGAAGCTATTGAATTATTGAAAGATCATGAATTTGTCATATTTGTTCAAGATTTGTATCACGGTCATTTAGATAATCTCTTCAGTGAGTGGTGGTGCGGAACAGTTGCTTGTAAATATAAAGATTATAAAGTTAGAACTTACACTAAAGTTAGGTATTCAGACAAAATCAATACCGGGTTAGACATGGGCGACCCTAGTTATAAGCGTGCTGGCTATATCAATAGCAACCAGTCTTTTGAACATCCATATATAGTTAAGAGTGGATGGTCATTTAGTTGGTTTGGTTCGGACTTATCACGTCGGTACAAATTGCAAAGTTTTGCCCATAAAGAAGTTGATGATTCCAAAGCAAGAGGCATGGAAAAAATCAAGTATGACCTATGTAGACCCAGCTTAGAAATGGAAGCATCAGGTGAGTTTTATTTTGATGTAAGAGATATTGATGGTAAAGATGTACCCGAATTTCTAAGAAATAATATCCTCAAGTATCAGCACTTTCTTCAGCCTAGACAGACAGCACTCATGGCTAAACTTGGCGGAGAATTTAAACAAGCAGACACTCACCTAGAGCTTCTTAAAACGGAAATAAGCAAAGTCAAAATTCAACTGGAAAAAGGAATTCAAAATATGCTAAAAGTTTGTGATAGTTTGGCAGAAAGCGGTAATTTGGTAGAAGCACTCGCACAATGGCGACAGCTAGTAGAGCTTTACCCAGAATTCACCAGCAAGAAATGTTTTTTAAGCAATTTAGATGGGATAAAGACTTTCCGAATTAACCCAGAAGATTATACTTTAATTTCAGGACAACTTCTTCAAACACACACTGGTCAGCAGCTAGTTAGCCAGTGGGGAAATTATGGGCAACTTTGCTATGGCCCATATATCAGCTTGCCAGATGGTCTATATAGAGTTAAAATCAACCTGGAAAACTCCGAGAACTCTGATTGTAGTGGAAGCCAAGACGGTATTAATTTGGTAAATGCTTGGTTTAAATTTGATGTGGCAGTCAATAAAGGTCTGGTGATCTACGAAGATAATGTTTACAATAATCATCAAACCGAACATGAGTTTTTTATAGAGGTTAACGGTCAAGATTTAGAAATTCGTTTCTGGGCTACAGGCTTATTCTTTGCCGTTAATTTTATAGATTTCAGTTTAATCTATCAAACAGATTTTCAAAAATTTACAGCAGTTTATAAACAAAATCATTGGATTAGAAAAATAGAGAAAATAGAAGTCAGAGACGATCAAGATTACTACGGTCAATTTATTTATGCCGAGTGGAATCACCCCTATGAAAGGAGTCGAAATTGGGCCAAAGACTCTTTATATCTTATTAAAACCGAAAGATGGGGCGAATACATCCTACCAGGAACGATTGCAATAGACATTGGTGCGCACACTGGGGATACAGCATTACCGATGGCCCTTCTCACTGGTTCGACTGGAATGGTGTTGGCTTTTGAACCAAATCCTCACGTTTATAAAGTTCTAGAAGTCAATCAGTCCCTAAACAAGGATGAAATGAATATAGAAATTTTCGATGCAGCTATCATGGCAAACGAGGGGATATATGATTTCACTTATGGGGATTCTGAATGTTGTAATGGTGGCTATGATGATTTGTTGGAATGGAATACGACGAATCCTGATGTTACGGTAATTCCGGTTAAAGGTGTTAATTTAGTAACTTTTTTGCAGAGCAGATTTGGTCAAGAGTATGATGAATTACTCAAGAGATTGAGTTTTATTAAGATTGATTGTGAAGGTTATGATAAAGAAGTTATTAAAACTCTCAAGCCGATTATTGATGTTGCAAAACCAGCTTTGTTCGTAGAATGGTTTGTGAATTTTAATCAAGCTCAGACTGATGATTTATTTCAGAGTATTCATAATTTAGGTTACTCTTGTTACAATCCAATAACTTTGGAGCTACAAGAAGCAGATGTTAATAAAAAAATCCCGGATATTTTATGTTTGCCGAATCATTATTTTGAAATAGTAGACCAACCCTACCTTGTAGATACCAAGAAAGATTTACAGAAAGATACCGCAGTTGAGCAAGAGGTGAATGTGACTATATTTAATCAAACTGGCGAATTCAACGTCATTCAAAGATTTATTAGCCCAGGTCAGACAGTTTTTGATGTTGGTGCTAATGTAGGGGGATGGACTGAAGAAGTTTTAAATGCTGTTTCTGATATCGAAGTACACCTTTTTGAAGCAGTACCTAAAATTTACCAGGAACTCATTAAAAGCATTTCCTCCAAAAATTCTTCGGGAAAGCTCATCCCAAATAACTGTGCTGTTTCTAAAAGCGACGGGCTTGCTAAAATTTGTTATTATCCCGACTCGCCTCAGTGGAGTACAATGTACCGTCGGGGCTTTCATGTTGAAAATGCCTGTGGTCTTCAGCCACCTCAAAGTGTGGATGTGCTAGCAACTAGCATTGACGGTTACTGTCACAGATTGGGAATCAAGAGGATTAACTTTTTGAAGATAGATGTAGAAGGAGCAGAACTAGATGTATTGTCTGGGGCTAAAAATTTATTGAAATCAGGGAGAATAGATTATATTCAGTTTGAGTACGGCGGTACATACCTTGATGCTGGCACAACCTTAAAGCAAGTTTTTGATTTGCTAGCGCAATATCGTTATTCGATTTTTAAAATTTTGCCAGAACAGTTAGAATACCTGCCTAATTTTTCTCCTAATTATGAAGATTTTCAGTTCAGTAATTTCTTAGCAGTAAATGAAAGATTCCGCTCAGCGGTTTTAGGTGAACCGCCCGAACAGATGATCGATGTTTCTCAGCTTTGCAGGCAGTATTCAATTCTTCCTACGGGGGTTATCCATGTGGGAGCGCACGAAGGTGGGGAATTGAAAACATACCAAGAAATGGGGATCAAGCGAGTATTGTTTATTGAGGCTAACCCTGATGTAGCAGAAAGACTCAAAAAACGAATGGATGGAATGTCAGAAGTGCAAGTGGTAAATTGTGCAATCAGCAATCAAAATGGCACAGTCGAGTTGATTGTTACAAACAATGAGATGAGTAGCTCCATTTTACCGTTGAAAATTCATGCAGAGATATACCCTACAATCGAAGTAACTCATAAATTAACAGTAGTGGCAAAAACCATTGATACCGTCATAGAAGAAAGGCAACTACTGCCCTCAGATTTTAATATATTAAACATTGATATTCAAGGTGCAGAGCTTCTAGCTTTCCAAGGGGCAACGAACTTGTTGAAATATATTGAAGTAATTAATACAGAAGTTAACTATGAAGAACTGTATGAAGGATGCGCCTTAATTGACCAGATTGATGACTTTTTAGGAGCCTATGGTTTTGAAAGAAGGGCAACTACGACACCTTATCACCCTACTTGGGGAGATGCTTGTTATGTGAAAAAGCCTTTAATTACCATGTCTACCCTTGGTACGAATGGCCACTTCGGTAATCAGATATTTCAGTATGCTTTTTTAAAAATTTATGCTAAGCAACATAATCTACGACTAGAAACCCCTGAGTGGGTTGGGCATTACCTTTTTGGTCACAACGATCCAATAATTTCTAGAGAATTACCGATTGTTGAAGAAAGACATCCCTGTGTGCCAGCGCAGATACCGTATAAAGAAGAGCCATATAAAAATGTAGATTTTTGGGGATTTTTCCAATATAGGACAACATTTTATGCTGCTCATAAGGAATATTTTCGCTCCCTGTTTCAGCCTACCCAGGAAGTTCAAATAACCATGAAAGTTGCTCTAGAAAAATTATTATCTAGAGGAAAAACCTTGATAGGTATACACCTACGGCGTGGTGATATTAAGGACTATTCTCTTGATGCAAACCCCTATTATTATCCAGCCCCTACTGAGTGGTATAAGGACTGGCTCAGAGATATATGGGAAAATGTTGAGCAACCTGTGTTATTTGTCGCTAGTGATTCACTAGAGGAAGTTATCAACGATTTTGCGGAATTTCAACCAGTAACAGCAAAAGAACTAGGTGTGGAATTACCACCAGCTAGCTTTTATCCTGATTTTTATTTGTTGAGTCATTGCGAGATTGTGGGAATTTCCAATAGTTCTTTTTCGTTTGCTACCTGTTTACTTAATAAAGAGGGTAAGTTGTTTTACCGTCCTTGTCGCAAACGTGAAAAATTAATTCCGTTCTTGCCGTGGGATAGTTACCCTTTAGCAGAGGCTGTTAGAATGCAGTAAGATTAGCGAAATGAGGTTTATATTTTTACTAAATTTTATCAACCTCATCTTGCACTAAGTCTATGTTTCGCAAAATTGCGATTAAAAGCTAAGTTGACGATAGTAAATATTCAGCAACTACTGAGTTGGCAGATTCAGGAACTGAAATTATAACGTCTTCAAATACAGTTGTGTATCTGCTCTTCTGTGCTGCTAATAAATTGAAGATAGCCTTTATATTTGGCCACTGTTCAGAACGGTGAGGAGGAGGGGGAGGGTTGAGAAATAGTCTGGCATCATCAATAAGTATAAAGTGGTCGTGAGTCGAGTTGTTAATAATTAGAAGTTCTTCAAGAAGCGGGCATTCATCATCCTCGCCGTAGCTGACACCTCCACACCAGTGACCATCTAGCCAAAAGATACAAGGTTCATTCATTGATGGTACAAGAGTGGCTAGTTGATCTTTTGAATGGCCGTATAAAAATTTTACGTTTTTAACCTGGCTGTGTGTGGCAACTGCTTGTGCATATATTTCTGGAGATGCTTCTATGGTTATAACAGTTTTAAAATGATCTGCTGCCCAAAGTGCTGTGTTGCCATGATAAGTGCCTGTCTCGACCAACAGTTGTATGTTGTAAGCTTGTTGGAGCCTGCTTACTAGCTCTGTTGGCATTCCCATTCTTACTATACCCATTTCACTCTACACCTGCTAATTAGTATTTGTAATAGTAGGATAACATATTCAAATAATCTGTTAACTGTCAAATTATTCTATAGAGCAAGTTAAAATCGATTCGGCTAGCTGACAGGATAAAAGCTCTCGTCCTTCATTTTTCGATAATCCCGATCGCCACTAATCACACCTCGATTAGTATAAGCGATCCACTGACCACGGTATTTTTTCAACTCACGGCGATTAGCCTTATACCAATCCTTCGCTGTCGTATATTCCGCCTTCATATTTTCACCCCATAATATTGTCTCAAACTCATTTGCGATCAAAACACCACCCAACCGAATGGCTGCAACTCCCAGTTATCCCAGGACAACGCACTTCCAGAATGATTTCCCAGAAGCCTACCATAATTTCGAGTCAGTTTTGCCCGATCGCGCCTAATGAACTCAAGCCTCCCACGAACATACCAGACCGCAGCCCCTCTCAGGATGTTCCCACAGAACCGGTATAATAGACAAGTCATCAGCGGTGAACCCCAGGCGATCGCACTGACAATAAATTTTACCCCAAATCAACTCAGGAAGATCGGCACACGCGATCGAGATTCCCCGCGCGATCGGGTAAACTAGAAAGGTCGATCGCACTCTACCTTCGTGCCATTGACTCAAAGCCCAATTTGTGGATTAGAGTGAAGCACTGAACTCGGCACACAAAAAACCAAGTTAAACTCGATCGCAGCAGTTCAATCTGATCGCCGCTTAAAAATAATCATTTCCTCAGCTTGTTTAAATTCTATATCAAACAAATCAAACACCACCTCTCGGCCCAAAAGTATTTCCTGGCAAACATCTGTTTGTGCCCAAGCGACAGGGGCAATAAAAATATGACCATCCAACTCCATTTCAATATCTCGTAATAGATATTCAATACTGCCACCAACTCCCTCAGCTTTACTAATACTCTCTCCAGCCGTTCTACTCAAACCCAAATCTTCACCCAATTTTTTCGTAATTAAGCTAAGTTCTGCTCCCGAATCTACCAGTATTTGAACATTTTCCGAGTTTTGAACTTTGAGCGCCACTTCATATCTGGGCTGCCAATCATGAGATTTCAAAGACCTCATTCTGACAGGATAAAACTTCACAGGTTCAATAAACTCGCTTTCATGTATGCGATCGATGACATAACTTAAATTGGGTGTATCAGCAGGAATCGCATCCTTCATTTTTCGATAATCCCGATCGTGACTAATCACTCCTTTGTTAGTATAAGCTATCCACTCACCCCGATATTTTTTCAACTCCCGGCGATGAGATTTATACCAATCATTAGCTGTAGGATATTCTGGTTCCATAATTATATGGTTTTTTTGTATTGTAGAAAATCATCTGTACTTGAGTTAATCATAAGCTGTTTCGCATTTAAACCACTAACAAGGCCTGTAGGGTGCCACGGGTCAATCGATTCCACTGGCAAGGGAAACGCTGTGGGCTGACGCACCCTACAATATTATTTTAAATGCGAAACAGCTTATCTGCTCACAAAAAATTCTCATAAATAATTTACCCTAGTGGCGATCGCCCCCATGAACTCAAGCCATCGCCTCCCACGAACATACCAGACCGCAGCCCCTCTCAGGATGTTCCCACAGAACCGATATTATAAACAAGTCATCAGTAGGGACACGGCAATGCCCATTGGTGTCAATTTAAGGTAAAACTCATAGTCCGACAGGGGTTGAAACCCCTGTCTCAAAGCTAAAGTCCTCTCAAGAGGACTGAAGAACTCATTAGTCCTATGCAAGAGGACTTTAGCTATTAGACAGGGACTTCAGTCCCTGGCGGACTGGCGGGCCCATAGGCGGACTTGGCGGGCTGACAGCTTAAGTTGACACCAATGGGCAATGCCATCTCCTCTATATCATTCCGGTGCAACCGGATTTGATATCAGTCCTCTGCTAAAAACCCGGTTTCTTTCGTGGGGTAACGCGGCCAAATTAGGAGACGGCAGTGCCGTTTCCCTACCCCAGATTGTAGGGACACGGCAATGCCTTGGACTCTATATTTTGGGTGACGCGGCCACATTAGGACACGGCAGTGCCGTTTCCCTGCTCCAAAATAATGTGGCAAACCTTAAACAATAATTAGGGCAAAAAATCAGAATCCAACAAATTAGCAGCAGTGAAAGTACACTTGTCGGGGAAACTTTCGGGTGCTAATTCACTTTTTTTAATTGCTTGCTTTCTAGCTTTGACATAAATTCCTTCAATCTGCTGCAAAAAATAATTGTACAAAGTCCGAGATTGCAACAACGACTCTAGTTCAAACCGAAAATTATCAATTTCATTTTGCCAACCTTTAGCGCAATTACCCCTTTCTGATTCCCAATATTGATAAAGCAATAAATGAATCAACAGTTGCCGTAAATAACTATCTACTTTATGTCTTTGTTCGTTACCCAAACTTAAAATTTCCTCCATCAAGTGTGGCAAATCAAGCCGATCAATTTCTTTTTTATCTAGCGTTTGATACGTTTCTTGCAGCCACAGATAATAATCAGTTTCGTAGAGAGCAGACACATCATTCATCGAAGTACCTCCACTTGCGTAATAGGGACAACAAACTGGTTTCCTCATTCTCGAATATGAGCTATGTGTTTCATTATGCCATCTTTGGTCAGACTTAGGCATGGGGGCCCAGAAACCGGGGTTTTTACGAAAAAAGACGTGGCCAAATCAGGACACGGCAGTGCCGTTTCCCTACGCCAGATTGTAGGGACACAGCAATGCCTTGGACTCTATATCTTGGGTGACGTGGCCAAATTAGGACACGGCAGTGCCGTTTCCCTACCAGAAAATAACGTTAAAATTTGTCTATGAATTACCCAAAAATTTCTCAAACAATTGAGCCACAATCCCTGGAACTTCGCAAAGAAATTGCTCTATCCGTAGCCCAAGAATGTATCCAATTGCTCAAGGAAAACTATAAGAAATTTTTGGTCAGGTGGAAGAATAAAAATTGATGGTAGGGGCGGGTTTTACAGACAATATTTGAGGCTCACAAACCATTTATATAAACCCGCCCCCGCCCAACCAATAACCCCAATTAATTAAAAAGTGTAGATGCGAATTTATAGAATTAGAAAGAGGTAGATTGAGATTTATGGTTGGGTTGGGGCGGGTTTATTGATATTGTTGATTTTTCATTTATATTGTCTGTAAAACCCGCCCCTACAGTCCATTGTTCGGGCGGATTTACCAATATT
>REAP01000278.1 GCA_004294385.1 Oscillatoriales cyanobacterium
GTTTCTACGCCTTATGAGGAATTTCGTATAACACATTTAACGGTTGTAAATGGAGCAAAAATATCATCTAAAAAATTCCAAAATCGAGCAACTGCAATACATTTGAACTGATGAAATTCAACTAGAATACGAATACAACTGCCTGAGTATAGTTTCCAATAATAAGAGGGCAAACATCATGATCATAGACTCAAATAACAACAATGCCGTTGAAGTAGATGGCGTCCGGTTTGAAACAATCCTGTCAAACCCTGTATTGAGTATCCCCCTAAAAAAAGCTAATTCAAATGGTTATACCTCTGTAGAGTTAGGGATGAAAATTACCAATGCTACTCCGAACCCTCTTTATTTCACTGGATATACAACATTAATTCCAGAACTGCTGGAACCGGACGGTCAAATAATAGAGTGGGGTAGAGCTAGTAATTGGGTTAGAGGGCCATCGGCATCGGATTTTCTTTTAGCCTTGCCAGGAGAAAGTGTGACTTTCTTTCCAATTACTGTCCTTTGTTGGATCGAAGGCTATGGAGCATCGCTAAGCATAGATTATGGAGATGGTAGTATTTGGGGCTCTGACACAGTAAAACCAGGGAGATATCAATTTCGTTTCAGGTATCAAAATATTTTTGATCCTAGAGGTGAAATTATTTATCGCCAGCAAGAAATTGAACAAAAATTATTAGAACAGGTTTGGTTCGGGAGGGTGGATACTCCCTTTGTAGAGTTACACCTAGTTAAACCCTAAAATTACACTTTACCCAAGTTGCTATCTGTCTCTTGGGAATTACCTTCTATTTCATTTGAAATAATTCTGCATCATCTTAAATAAGTTATTCAGAAAGGAGTCGATGTAAAAATGCAATCACGACAATGGCCTCAAGTTTTATTGGCAACAACATTGTTTTTTTTATTAACGGATAGAGCAAGTGTTGCGTTCAATATTATCCCAGAACAAACTAGAGGAGGGAAAAATGCCACAAATAGTTATAATGCCTTAGCTAACTACTATGTAGGAAGTCCCAATGACTTTCAAGGATTGGCAAGTCTAGACACAAGAACTACTTTCTATCCTCCCACATGGCTGGATACTCCGGGGGCAGTTACTAACCTCGAACGAGGTGGGACGCCAGGATTGTACAATGCTCTGCGACCGTATCAAAAATTAGGCTGGAACTTTAAAAAAGCAAAAAATGATTTAAATGGCAGTTTTAGCATAGTAAATTACTACGCCTGTGGTGCTCAGACTGAGTGTGGCAAAGAGAAACTCACTGATGCACCATTAAATACAGTAGGAGCTTTTTTCGACCTAAAATATCATCCGAAAAGTTCAGATCCCAATCCTAGAAATAGTAAACTTCATTGGATTCAGCGGGTAGTTAGCAACCATGATAAAGATCTGCCAGCTCCACGCTATCATGGCCGTCTTGAGGATGTTATTGATATTGGTCGTAACAACAGCACAACTCCGTACTATGACACTGGTACTGATGCTGCTGGCGAAAACTTCTTCATAGACCGACCTTTCAGGAGCGATCTATTGAACGACCATTACTGGTTTGCTGAACTATACCTTGTTGAAGAGACTGGAACTAGAAGAATTGGTAATAGAATTGTTGGAGACGTAACAATTTATAACGGGGTCAGATGGGGTTGGAAAAATATAATAACACGTCGTCGCAAACAACCAGTACCCGTTCCTGTTCCCGTTCCAGCTCCGACTCCAAAGCCAGTCCCGTTTCTCATCCCCTGCCCATCCATACCTAAGATACCCAACTTCGGTGAACCTAACTTTGTCCGTAGTAGTTCTAGCAGCGGTGGTGGCGGCATAGGCTGCGTAGCAGTATCACCTTTGCCAACACCCAGACCAACACCATCTTCAACACCTCGACCAACCCCGTCATCTTTGCCAACCCCGCGTCCAACACCTCGACCAAGCCCGTCACCAACACCTTGGACTTCGACACCTTGGACTTCGACACCTTGGACTTCGACACCTTGGACTTCGACACCCTGGACTTCGACACCCTGGACTTCGACACCTTGGACCTCATCTCCACTAGGATCAACATCATCAACTGTCGTTGTCTCAACATCAACAACTACTATTACATCACCCTCACCCTTTCAGGGGCCCAGTTCACCAGCACCGAGTCCACGCCCAGCACCCGCACCAGCACCCCGTCCGAGCGGGCGTCCGATTCAGGCGGCTCCCCTTTCTGCGATATCAAAAGGTAATGCGGCTAACTTGCGTTCAAGCTCACTTTTTGAGAGCAGTAGCAAAGCTAATCATCAACTTCCAGCAATTTGAACAATGCGAAGGTAGCTGGCGTCAGTCGTGATTTACTTAAAGACTCAGAACTATCATCAACAGACAGCAATCAAGACCAAGTAAATTTAGCCGACATCAGCAGCGACTTACTTGAAGACTCAGAACTATCATCAACAGACAACAATGAAAACCAAGTAAATTTAGCCGACATCAGCAGCGACTTACTTGAAGACCCAGAATTATCTTCAACAGAAAACGATGAAAATAACGCAGATATAGGAAGCATCAGTGCCGATTTACTTCAAGACAAAGAACTATCTTCAGAGGATAACAATGAAAACCAAGTAGATTTAGCAGGAATCAGCGCCGACTTACTGGAAGACCCAGAACTATCGTATCTTGACGATACTCTCACCGCCACAACTCCAAAAGTCTCAGCTAAAAATACCGACGATGATGCACTCTCGGCAGAAGCCGTTCCCGAACCAACCACCGGATTAGGCACTTTATTTGCCCTAGC
>REAP01000060.1 GCA_004294385.1 Oscillatoriales cyanobacterium
CTAGAAGCCCACCCCACAAAGTAAATTGACTTTTGTGGAACAGGCTTCTAGCCTGTTGCTAAATTAACAGTGGGCGGGCTAGAAGCCCACCCCACAAAGCAAATTGACTTTTTGTGGAACAGGCTTCTAGCCTGTTGCTAAAAAATCCCTCAAACTCAATCTGCAAAATGCTTAATAATCGCTTCTGCAAACTCCGAACACTTCAATTCTGGCACCGGCGGTTCCATCAAGCGGGCTAAATCATAGGTAACTTCACCATTAGAAATAGCCGCAGCCAAACCCTTCTTAATCAAGTCTGCCGCTTCTTGCCATCCCATATATTCCAACATCATCACCCCAGACAAAATCAAGGAACCGGGATTGACTTTATCCAAACCAGCGTGTTTCGGTGCAGTACCGTGAGTGGCCTCAAAAACTGCACATTCATCACCAATATTAGCACCGGGGCCCATGCCCAATCCGCCAACAATGGCGGCGGCCGCATCGGACAAATAATCCCCGTTCAAATTCATTGTCGCCAAGATGGAATATTCGCCCGGCCTGGTTTGAATTTGTTGGAAAATACTGTCAGCAATTCGGTCATTGACCATGATTTTCTCTTTCCACTTACCGCCGCCGTGAGTATCCCAAATAGCTGCTAGAACATCGGCGACTTCCTGAGTTATTTTGGCTTGTTTTTCGGGTGTCAAAGCATCAAATCCCGGATCTATTTTGCGGGAATTGTCTTCTAAGCTAATGTCAGGATTTTTTTCTTTGTTCCCCAGAATCCAAGACTCTCTTTCTGTCACACACTCAGCACGATATTCGGTGGTTGCTAATTCGTAACCCCAATCTCGGAAAGCTCCTTCGGTGTATTTCATGATGTTGCCTTTGTGCACCAAAGTCACTTGCTGCTTTTCTTTTGGCAACCGCAAAGCGTGGGTAATGGCGCGCCGTACTAACCGCTGCGAACCGCTTTTGCTAATCGGTTTAATGCCGATTCCAGAATCGAGGCGAATTTGTTTTTTGCCATGTTCAGGTGTGGCTGGAATTAACTCGTTATTGAGGTATTCAATTAATTTTTTGCCGATTTCGCTGTCTTTAGCCCATTCAATTCCTAGGTAAATATCCTCTGTATTTTCCCGGTAAATAATTACATCTAGAAGTTCGGGAGTTTTGTGCAATGATGGGGTTCCATCATAGTATTTGCAGGGGCGGACGCAGGCGTAAAGGTCGAATATTTGTCGCAAAGCTACGTTGAGCGATCGAATTCCGCCACCGATGGGGGTTGTCAGGGGGCCTTTGATGGCGACTCCGTATTCTTTGATGGCGTCTAGGGAATCTTGTGGTAAATATTGGTATGTACCGTAGATATCGCAGGCTTCGTCGCCTACATAGATTTTAAACCAGTTGATTTTACGATCGCCACCGTAGGCCATTTCTACCGCAGCATCCATGACTTTCTGGGATGCTGGCCACAGGTCTACGCCGGTGCCGTCGCCACGAATGAAGGGAACGATCGGGTCATTGGGGACGATCGGCAAACCGTCTTTGAATGTAATTTTAGAACCAGTTGTCGGGGCTACAATCTTTTCGTACATATCTTAACAGTGTGGATAGCAATTCTTCTTATTTTGCCACGATTCTCTGTCTAAACTTCAACAAATTTTAGATAATTAATTTTTTACCGCAGATAGAAGCAGATGGACGCAGATAAACGCAGATTTTTTGTGATATCTGCATTTATCTGTGATTCTATTCTTTTTGCATATTCTTTTTGATAATCCACAAAATAAACCAGATGACTATAATCACGACAACTATTTTGGAAACAGGAGCGAGATATTGATCTACAAGTTCATAATTTTTCCCTAGTTTCCCTAGTTGATATCCGGCAAAGGTGAGAAAACTAACCCACAAAATAGTGCCGCCTGTTGAGTATGCCAGGAATGGAATTAAAGGCATATTGTTGATACCTGCGGGGAGGGAAATCAGGGTGCGAACTCCGGGGACGAGGCGACACAAAAATACGGCTTTGTTGCCGTGTCTGTTAAACCATCTATTTGCTTTGTCAATATCGGCACCTGATACAGTAATCCATTTGCCGTATTTGTCGGCTAAATGTTTTAACCGTTCTTCGCTCAATAATTTACCGGCATAGTACCACGGAAGTGCCCCTAGAACTGTACCGATGACTCCGGCTGCGATCGCCGGTGCTAACTGCATCTCATTACTTTTCGATGCGGTGAATCCTGCCAGCGGCATAATCAATTCTGAAGGGATGGGCGGGAACAGGTTTTCTAAGAACATCAATAATGCAATGCCCAGATAACTCATGGACTGCATTGTTTTAGTTATCCATTCAACCATTTTGATTTAATAATTTGGTAATAGGTATAGCAGAAGGAAGTTCGGCAACGGATTATGTAACGGATGTAACGGATGTCAGGAAGACCGAATGCCGAAGTTCATGAAGTAGGGACACGGGCTTTCGCCCAAGGAGTGTCAACTTAAGCTGTCAGCCCGCCCCGTGTTCATTGGTCATCCCGCGAGTCCGACAGGGGTTGAAACCCCTGTCTAATAGCTAAAGTCCTCTCAAAGAGGACTAATGAGTTGAAAATTCTTCTCTTCAGTCCTATGCAAGAGGACTTTCGCTTTGAGGCAGGGGTTTCAACCCCTGCCGGACTATGAGTTATACCTTAAGTTGACACCTATGGGCAATGCCGTGTCCCTACGGTGGGATAGATGATTAAGTGCCCGAAGTCCAAGAGTTGGTGTACTCAATTTGATCGGGAGTCAAGGTATCAATGTAAATACCCATTGCTTCCAATTTGAGACGCGCGATTTCTCTGTCAACTTCCACAGGGTGTTCGGCGGCTAAGGCTTGGTTGGCAAAGCTCATATCCATTACGGCGCTAGGATGTCCTTCGGCAGCAGCCAAGTTGATCAAACGGCCTTCGCCCAAGACAATAATCGACTTGCCATTATTGAGACGGTATTCTTGAGTGAAAGAACGTACTGTCTTGACGCCGGTGC
This sequence comes from Oscillatoriales cyanobacterium, assembly GCA_004294385.1. Lineage (GTDB taxonomy): Bacteria > Cyanobacteriota > Cyanobacteriia > Cyanobacteriales > Microcoleaceae > Microcoleus. The sequence goes on from REAP01000060.1 coordinate 3,016, forward strand.
TTTTTGCACCGAGGGATTTCAGGTCAATTTCGATGTCGAAGTGACCGGAATTGCAAACCATTGCGCCGTCTTTCATGGTGTCGAAATGTTCGGCAGCCGTCCATGACTGCTTCGATCGCGCGAATCGGATCAATTTCAGTCACAATTACGTTAGCGCCCATACCGCGAGCTCGTTGTGCAGTGCCTTTACCGCACCAACCGTAGCCTGCAACTACAATATTTTTACCGGCTAACAAGATGTTGGTAGCGCGGATGATACCGTCTAGGGTGGATTGACCGGTGCCGTAGCGGTTGTCGAAGAAGTGTTTGGTGTCGGCGTCGTTGACGTTCATTGCGGGGAAAGTCAGCACGCCATCTTTCAACATCGCCCGCAAACGGACGATACCTGTGGTGGTTTCTTCGGTGGTTCCGATTAAGTCGGAAATTTGGTTGGGGCGGTGTTGGATCAGGGCTGCTACCACGTCGCTACCATCGTCGATGATGATGTTGGGACGGTGGTCGAGGGCTGTGTTAACGTGACGTTCGTAGGTGGCTGCGTCTTCTCCTCTCAGGGCGTAGACGGAAATGCCGTAGTCTGCTACTAGGCAAGCTGCTACGTCATCTTGGGTGCTCAAGGGGTTGCTAGCGATGAGTACAGCGTCTGCACCGCCCATTTTGAGGGCGATCGCCAAATGAGCTGTTTCTGTCGTTACGTGGCAGCAAGCTGAAATACGGATGCCTGCGAAGGGCTTTTCTTTAGCGAAGCGTTCTTGAATTTGGCGCAACACCGGCATTTCCCGGCCGGCCCACTCGATGCGTTGTTTTCCCAAGGGGGCTAGGGATAGGTCTTTGACTTCGTGTTTAATCTGAACTAATGTTGCAACCATTTTATGTAATTTCTCAGAAATCATTCAACTTTATCTGTTGTACCAGATTAACCTAGGTCGCTGCAAGTTCCCCGATTTATCGATCTTGTGCCCGATCGACCTTTTTACCGAAAGTCAATCGATTTGAGATTTTAGATTTGAGATTTTAGATTGACCCCACGGATAAATTCGGGGGCTTGAGGATTTTCGATTTTCGATTTTCGATTTTGGATTGATTCCACGGATAAATCCGGGGGCTTGTACCACCTTTGAATTTTTTGGTCAGCTTTGAATTTTGAGTTGAAAATTAAAAGGCGAGCCGATATCCGATCAGCACGCCTGCAAATTTTATTAATTTTTTCAGCAATAATTTATCAAATAGTCAACCGTACAAAACACTAGGAAACTGCTTTGTTGCGACGACGGCGGGCTGAAATCAAGCCGCCCAAGCCGAGAGCTAAACCAGTCATTGTAATCGGTTCGGGAACTGCTTCGGCGCTGACTGTGAAGTCTTGGAAATCTTTGTCGTTTACATTACCGCGATCGTCGAAGGAGATTAGCGTGCCTCCTTTATACAGAGAACCTGTTCCGTCTGTGAATTGTCCGGCAGCTTGGAATGTGGAAGTCGTTTCTTTGCCAAGTGAGTTCCACAGGGAGGATGACTCACCAAACACGGCTTGCTGGCTGCCACCAGAGGCGGCGTTGAGACCCGATGTGGAGTAGACAGTGCCGTTGCTCCCACTGGAGAGTCCCAAAGTGTAAACTTGATTCGCCAGGAATTTGAAAAATACGGAACCTGAACCCAAGACGGTATTGCCGAGGGATCCTTTCCACTCGTTGTCGCCATCGTTGTCTGAGGATTTGGTTTCGGAAAATAAGCTGGCAACTTGGGTGAGGGTCGAGTTGTTCACGCTGTAAATTCCTAATGAAGAAGTGAAGGCACCGTGAGATTCTTGGAATTTAAAGTTGACAGTTGTATCTTCTTGGAATGTGATACCGTTGCTCCCGAAGGAGAAAGCTTGGGCTGGAGCGGATGTGCCGAATAATGTGATGGCAGCGCTGGCAGCTAGAGCGGTGAAAAGTTTGGTGTTCATAATTTTTTGCTGTTTAGTGACGACTTCCATAATCAGATTATCAGATATTTTGTCTATGCTGTTGCCACTTCCTGCGAGTTTTGACACATTCTTCATCAATACTTTATCCTGGCTTTATAAATGCGATTGATCTGATTGAACATCTGGTGATTAGTTTACCAAAATCAATATGAAAAATATAGAAATAGTGCCTTGAAGTCTAGGCATGACAGGCATGACAGGAACTATTGCCAAATTTATTGCTACCCTGTTTGATGCTGATCTTTTTGGCGATCGTCTAAGTCTTCAAATAACTAACACTTACGTGGAAATACGGACTATTTTACGCAATTGGATTTTTAGAGGGGTTTTATATTAACGGGAAACGGGGAATAATCGATCGCTGCACGCAGATATAGCGGTTCTCGAACAAGTGAGGTATGCCCGATGCCCTGTTTGGCCGATGCCCTGTTTGGCCCATGCCCCATGCCCCATGCCCCCATGCCCCATGCCCTGTTTGGCCGATGCCCCATGCCCTGTTTGGCCGATGCCCGATGCCCTGTTTGCCCCATGCCCTGTTTGGCCGATGCCCCCATGCCCCATGCCCTGTTTGGCCCATGCCCCATGCCCTATCCCCGATAGTACCAAAGGCTATAGATCAAAAGTATGGCCTTTTGGCCAATGCTTTTTACCTAATCGGGAGCGAAAATAAAAATCACAAAGCTTGTACCAGATTACTGAGCATCTAATTTTCAAGAATATCCTGTTCAATTGTGGATTTCTGAGATCTTTTATGTACAGTTACAATATGGTGTTGTAGATCACATATAAATTTTCTGATGGGGTAAAAAACATGATCGTAACTTGCTTGATTCCCTTAACTCTCTTTTTGGTTGCTGCGGTGATTACGACAGGGACTGACAGAAGAACGCTGGACGGGATTCCGGCTCCTCTAGCGGCAATCATTGGAATGGGTTGTTTAATTTGGTTTCTGGCTGTGTGTCCTTGGCCGATAGAACTCTGTCTGGTAATGGTAGTGATGGTTTTGGGCAAAGCTTATCTGCAAGATATCTTGAGATTGGGCTGAATTTTCACCGCTAGCTCTAAAAATGAGTTTCGATCGCGATCGTCGGGTTCTGCGACTATTCTTTTTTAATCAAATAAATTTTCCAAGTTTACAGGGTGCGCCATAGCGCACCTAAATCATCCATTTCTCAAATGGCGAGCTTTTAAACTGGCAAAATAGGAAAAAAACGGTAGAATTTTTTTAATAACTTGCGACGATGCGATGACCTCAACACTTTACCAGCAAATTCAGCAATTTTATGACGCTTCGAGCGGTCTGTGGGAACAGGTGTGGGGCGAACATATGCACCACGGTTACTATGGCCCGGATGGAAACTTAAAGAAGGAACGCCGACAAGCTCAGATAGATTTGATCGAAGAACTACTTAGCTGGGCTGGACTACCGGATGTCCAAGACTCAAGAGAATCATACAGCATCCTGGACGTAGGTTGCGGAATCGGTGGCAGTACGTTGTATTTGACCGAAAAGTTTGGTTCTCTAGGTGGAAATAATTTAAGGTCAGATGATGGGGTCGATCGCAATTTTAGTCGATCGCCTGGACAAAATAAACAGGACACTAGAGTTAAAGCTACGGGTATTACTCTGAGTCCGGTACAAGCCAACAGAGCAACCGAACGCGCTAAAATTGCTGGACTCGAAAGCAATGTTAACTTTTTGGTTGCAGATGCTTTGAATATGCCTTTTCCTGACGATTCCTTCGATTTGGTTTGGTCACTAGAAAGCGGCGAACATATGCCTGATAAAATTAAGTTTTTGCAGGAATGTTACCGCGTGCTCAAGCCGGGGGGAACTTTGATTTTGGCGACTTGGTGTCATCGTCCGGTGGGAGAAACGGCGGGAGAATTGACAGATGCCGAGAGAAGAGAATTGTCGGAAATTTACCGGGTTTATGCTTTACCTTATGTAATTTCTTTGCCCGAATATGAGGAGATTATTCGTAGTTTGCCTTTCACAAATATTCGCAGTGCTGATTGGTCAAAAGCTGTGGCTCCTTTTTGGGATATTGTGATCGATTCGGCTCTTACTCCTAGTGCAATTTGGGGTTTGCTGACTAGCGGTTGGACGACGATTCAAGCGGCTCTTTCGCTGTCGTTGATGAGTCGTGGCTATCAGAGTGGATTGATTCGTTTTGGGTTGATTTGTGCTGTGAAGTAAAGTTCGGCAACGGATTCTGTAACGGATTTAACGGATACTGCGGGGGGAATTTTTGCTGGTTCCTAGGCTCTGCTTAGGAACCGATATCGAGAGCGAGAGGCTCTCCCTGGTAACGAGTAGATGAACGAGTACATGAGTAAAGATTGACGAGTAGAAGAACTATTTTGGGGGCAATTTAGGTTTATGAGTAATGATTCGATTGGCAAGTCTGGGATTGATCGCAATGGATTGGTTCCGCAAGGCTGGGTGAGGGCGTTTTGGGAGTTTTCTCGGCCCCATACAATTATCGGTACTAGCTTGAGTGTTTTGGCTTTGTATGCGATCGCCCAAAGCAATTTTATATGGGCAAATTCTGTATTTTTACCCCTAGCTTTTGCCTGGTTAGCCTGCATTTGTGGTAATATTTATATTGTTGGATTGAATCAATTAGAAGATGTTGAAATAGATAAAATTAATAAGCCCTATTTGCCCGTAGCCTCTGGAGAGTTTTCTCGAAAAACCGGAGAATTAATTGTTGCTACCACTGGTATTATCGCAATTTTGACTGCGGTTTTGCAAGGGCCGTTTTTGCTAGCTACGGTTGGCGTTAGTTTGGTGATTGGGACTGCTTATTCTCTGCCACCAATTCGGCTGAAGCGGTTTCCTTTTTGGGCGGCATTGTGCATTTTTACGGTGCGGGGCGCTATTGTAAATTTAGGGTTGTTTTTGCACTTTAATTGGGTGTTGGGTTTGGGAAGGGCGAGGAGTGTTTTTTCTGGCTGGGATTTGCAGAACTTGTCTTTGGCTATGCCTGCGGAAGTTTGGGTGCTGACGGTGTTTGTGGTTGTGTTTACGTTGGCGATCGCGATTTTCAAAGATATTCCTGACATGGAGGGCGATCGGCAATACAATATTACCACGTTTACGATTAAAATGGGTAAGCCGGCAGTTTTTGATTTGTCTCGCTGGGTATTGACGGTTTGCTATGTAGGCATAACTTTAGCAGGAGTGTTAATATTGCCAAATGTTAATTTAGTATTTCTGGCGATTACTCATTTGGTGGCTCTGGGTTTGATGTGGTTTTGGAGCGTGAAAGTTGATTTGGAGGATAAAATGGAAATAGCTCAATTTTATCAGTTGATCTGGAAGTTGTTTTTTCTAGAGTACATAATTTTTCCAGCAGCTTGTTGGTTGGGATGAAGGAAGTTCGGCAGCGGATTTTGTAACGGATGTAACGGATACAAGCAAGTTCGGCAACGGATTCTGTAACGGATGTAATGTATGTCACGGATGTCAGAGAAATGGAACAAGGAAGGAAGGGTTAACAAATTTGAATAAGTTGGCAATTACAAATTAGCAAAATCCCAAACAACAAATATAGCTATGGCTTCTCAAAACAAATCACGACAATCTGTTAGTAAAATGAGTGCAGAAGACTCTTTGAAAATAGCTTGGGAACACCATCAAGCGGGACGATTGTTAGAAGCTGAAAGTTTGTACCGGCAAGTCATCGCTGTACACCCTGAGTCGGCAAACGTGCTGTGTTTGTTGGGAATCGCTGTGAGACAGCAAGGTCAAATTCCAGAGGCGATCGCATTTTATGAACAAGCCATCACCCAACAGCCGGATTTTGTAGAAGCACATTTAAACAAGGCTCATGTTTTGCTGGATATTGGCGAACATCAAAGTGCGATCGCCTGTTATGAACAAGTCATTCAACTTGCTCCAAATTCCGCACTAGCCTACAAAAAATTGGGCGGGCTAAAACAGTTGCTGGGTGATATAGAAACTGCCATTAGCTGCTACCAAACAGCGCTCCAACTCGAACCAAGTTGGAGCGAAACCGCCCATAATTTAGGTAATCTTTTCAAAGAAAAAGGTCAAACAGGGGAAGCCATTGCTTGCTACAAAAGCGCTTTCGAGATTAATCCTAATTCAATTCATAGCATAATTGGTTTAGGAACGGTACTACAACAACAAGGTCAATCCATAGAAGCGATCGAGTGTTATCAACAAGCACTAAAACTGGATACAAACAATGCCGAATGTCTGAACAACATCGGAGCAGTATACCACGAACAAGGTAATACACAAGCAGCAATATCCTATTACCAACAAGCATTAAATTTAAAGCCAGATTTCGTAGATGCGATTAATAATCTCGGACACGCTTTTGTTGATTTAGGACAATTTAAATCAGCACTTTCCTGTCACTATCGAGCCTTGGAATTGCAGCCCAAAAATGCCATAGCACACCTCGAATATGCCCTAACTTTGTTATTGTTTGGAGATTTGCGGCGGGGTTTTGTGGAATATGAGTGGCGATGGCAAACTTCCCAAGTACAATCAAGACAATTTGAACAACCAGTTTGGGATGGTTCTAGTTTACACGGAAGAACTATTTTACTTCACGTTGAGCAAGGTTTCGGTGACTCAATTCAGTTTATTCGCTACGCCCCAATTCTGTCGAATCAAGGGGCAAAAGTGATTGTGGCTTGCTATCCAGAATTGATGCGATTATTTGCCACCGTTGCTGGTGTTGAATATTTGTCAGTGAGTTGCGAGGGTTTGCCGGCATTTGATGTTCAAGCATCGTTGATGAGTTTGCCGAGAATTTTAGACACAACTCTGGAAACAATCCCGGCAAATGTTCCTTATTTGGCTCCACCTGCTGAGTGCAATTTTGCGCTTTCATCTGAGGTGAAACTGAAAGTGGGAATTGTTTGGGCGGGGAATCCCAAACGCCCAAAAGATGAGCAGCGCTCTTGCAGTTTGAGTGATTTCATTCAGTTTATAGATGTTCCGGGAATCGCTTTTTACAGCTTACAAAAAAACTTGTGTGAGAGCGATCGCACTTTATTGCATCAACACTTAGTCCCGGATTTAAACCCGCATCTGAATGACTTTGCTGATACGGCTTCTGCGATCTCTCAACTGGATTTAGTAATCAGCGTCGATACCGCTGTTGCACATTTGGCTGGTGCTTTGGGAAAACCTGTTTGGGTGCTGCTTTCCTTTGCTCCTGACTGGCGTTGGTTGCTCGATAGAGATGACAATCCTTGGTATCCGACGGCGAGGCTATTTCGCCAGAGTCAGCCGGAAAATTGGCAAGAATTGTTTGAGGAAGTGAAGGCGGCTTTGAGTTTATTGGTGGCTAGCAATATAGAAACACAATTGCAGCAAGCAGAATCCTTAATGGAAATCGGCGATAAAGAAGAAGCTATCGCCGTTTACGAGCAGATAATATCTGTTGTTCCAAATTGCGTTCAAGCTAGAATAAATTTAGGGTTTCTCCAGCAAGAAAAAGGAGAATTAGATGCAGCTCTTCCGCACTACAGGGAAGCTTTGAAGATTGACCCCAATATCCCTCAAACAGCTTACAATTTGGCAAAAGTTTTTGAGGAAAAAGGTCAAGCAAAAGAGGCGATCGAGCATTACCAACAAGCTCTTGTTGTTCAACCGGATTTCGTTCCGGCGCTGATTAATTTAGCAGTGTTACTACAAGAAAATGGCGAACTTTTAGAGTCTGTCAACCTCTATCGACAAGTGCTAGAAGTTCAACCCCATAGCTGGGAAGCTTATAACAATCTGGGAACAGTATTGCAAGAACAGGGTAATCTAGAAGATGCACTAGAATATTATCATAAAGCTCTGGAATTGCTGCCGGATTTTGTGGAAGCTATTAACAATTTAGGTAGGACTTTTCTCGAAAAAGGCGCGGTAGAAGATGCGATTATTTGTTACCGACGAGTGATTGATTTGAGTCCAGAACACGCTAGCGCTCACCTCAATTTGTCTCTGGCTTTGTTGTTGGTGGGAGATTTAGAAAATGGTTTTGCTGAATACGAATGGCGGTGGAAAATTAAAGAATTTCAATCCAGTCATTCCTCTTTTTTAGTTGGTTCAGAAAATGCTGTTTCCGCACGGGAATATCGACCGCTTTGGGATGGTTCGGATTTGCAGGGAAAGACGATTTTGCTACACGCTGAACAAGGTTTGGGCGATTCGCTTCAGTTTGTGCGTTACGCTGCGATCGTTAAAAGTAAAGGTGGACGGGTAATTGTTGGTTGTTATCCACAATTGACGCGGTTGTTTTCCACAGTTTCTGGCATTGATTTGCTAATAGTCAAAGGTGAGCCAATACCAGCATTTGATGTGCAAGTGCCGATGTTAAGTTTGCCATATATTCTCGGCACAACTTTGGACACAATACCTGGAAATACTGGTTATTTAAAAGTGCCTGCGGAGTGTGAATTTGCACTTTTACCCGATCGCAAATTCAAGGTTGGGATTGTCTGGGCGGGGAATCCCAAACACCGCAAAAATATGCAGCGTTCTTGCAATTTGAGCGCATTTCTCCCACTTTTGGACGTTTCGGGGGTAAATTTTTATAGCTTGCAGAAAGAGCTTTCAGAGGCCGATCGCACACTCTTACATCAAACCTCGATCGTCGATTTGAGTCCGCATTTTGGCGATTTGGCTGATACTGCGGCTGCGATCGCCCAACTGGATTTAGTGATCACTGTTGATACCGCTGTTGCACATTTAGCCGGCGCTTTGGGCAAACCGGTGTGGATTTTGCTAGCGTTTTCCCCCGATTGGCGCTGGCTTTTGGAGCGTGAAGATAGTCCTTGGTATCCGACGGCGCGGTTGTTTCGTCAGTTTCAGAGGGGCGACTGGAATGATGTTTTTGAGCGAGTCAGGGACGCTCTGGAGAACACGGTTCCGATCGAGTGTGTGGACGCTGATTTGGCGGAATCAGAGTTGTTTCGGGGTCGAGATTTGCAGCAGCAGGGGGAGTTTCAGGGTGCGATCGAGTGTTATGAACGGGCGATCGCGATCGATGCCAATAGTGCGATCGCATACAGCAATCTGGGTGTGATCAAACAGCAGTTAGGTGAGTTTGCAGAGGCGATCGCCCATTACCGCAAAGCCCTAGAAATTGACCCGAATTTGGCAGAAATTCTCAGTAATTTGGGGAGTGCTCTGGCGGATGTAGGGGAGACGGAAGAGGCGATCGCAGTATATGATCGCGCTCTGAGTTTAAACCCCAATTGCGCGGAAGCTTGGATTAATTTGGGGCTGGCGCGGGAAGTGCAAGGGGATTTGGTAGAGGCTGTAAACTGCTACCAGCAAGGGATTCAGGTTAATCCAAATTGTGCCGAAGCTTATTTGAATTTGGGAATTGCTCTGGAAGAGCAAGGAAAGTTAGATGAGGCTCTAGTCATCTGTCAGCAAGCGATTCAGCAGTTTCCAGCCAATGTTGATGCTCATTACAATTTGGGAATGGTTCTATACAAGCAGGGAAAATTTGAAAATGCGATCGCCTGCTATCAGCAAGCTTTGAGCCTGAAACCTGACTTTCTGCAAGCTTTGAACAATCTCGGTAAGGCTTTTGAGGAAGTGGGAAAACTGGCAAATGCGATCGAGTGTTACAATCGCGCGATCGAACTTCAACCTAATAATATTAATTCCTTCAATGGTTTGGGAAATGCTTTGCAAAAACAGGGAAAGTTTACCGATGCTGTCGCCTGTTATCGTCAAGGAGTTGAGCTGAATATCACTCACCCGGAAGCTCATTTAAATCTAGCTTTAGCTTTGCTGCTGGTGGGAGACTTTCAACGCGGCTTTTCCGAGTACGAATGGCGGATGTTAGTTAAGGAAAAACAGTTTCCAACTAATAATTTTCCTCAGCCGCTTTGGGATGGCAAAGATTTGGATGGCAAAACTATTTTACTTTGCCTAGAACAGGGTTTAGGTGATGCCATTCAGTTTATGCGCTACGCAGATTTAGTTAAGCAAAAAGGTGGCAAAGTCATTGTTTGGTGTTTGCCAGATTTACAGAGATTATTTGAACAAGTATTGGGAATCGATCAGTTAATAGTAAGTCCAGAGTCAGCGCCGAACTTTGATGTTCGCGCCCAATTAATGAGTTTACCATACCTTTTGGGAACAACTTTAGAAACTATACCAGCCAATGTTCCCTATTTAGCTCCGCCACCGGGTGTGGAATTTACTATTAACAAAACTCCCAATTTGAAAGTGGGAATTGTGTGGTCTGGAAATCCCAATAATTCACTAAATAACCTGCGATCGTTTTCGCTAAATTCCTTGATTAAACTGTTAGATATTCCCGGAGTAGATTTCTACAGTTTGCAAAAGGATATGACCGAGGAAGAACGTACTTTATTAGAGCAAATGCCGATCGCAGATTTAAGTGCTTACTTACATGATTTTGCTGATACGGCTGCGGCAATTTCGGCTCTGGATTTAGTAATTTCTGTAGATACTTCTGTGGCACATTTGGCTGGTGCTTTGGGGAAACCAGTGTGGATTTTGCTATGTTTTACTCCAGATTGGCGGTGGATGTTGGAGCGCGAAGACAGTCCTTGGTATCCGACGGCGAGACTATTTCGGCAGGAAAAACAGGGGGATTGGGAAGGGGTTTTTGAGCGGCTGGCTGTGGCGCTGAAAGCCAAGATTTGTCAGCACCAGTCTGAGCCAATTTTAATCGGAAATCAGCCTAATTTAGAGTTAGCTCAAAAACAGTTTAATTGCGGAAATTTGCTGAAGTCTCAGGGTAAATTCACTGAGGCGATCGCCTATTTTAAAAATGCTTTAGTTTGTCAGCCAGATTTGATAGAGGCTGCAACTAATTTGGCGGTGACTCTGCACCAAATAGGCGATTTGACCGAGGCTGCAACATATTATTTGCGATCGCTCCAAATCGATCCAAACTCCGCTCAAGCGCACAATAACCTGGGCATTTTGCGGCAAGCTCAGGGAAATATAGTCGAGGCTGTATCTTGTTTTCAACAGGCGATCGCCCTGAATCCACTCTATGTCAAAGCTCTCAACAATCTCGGCGCACTCCTCCAGCACCAGGGGGAATTGCCAAGTGCGATCGCTTGTTTTCACCAAGCGCTTTCTGCCACGTCCAATTGCGTACCCGCCCTGATAAATTTGGGCGTGGCGATGGAAGCAAAATGTCAGCCAGAAGAGGCTAAACGCTACTATAAACAATCTATTGAACTAGAACCTGATAACCCAAAATCTCACTATTATCTGGGGACTTTATGCTTAGGAATGCACCAATTAGAACAGGCAATTTTTCACTTTGAACGAGCCATATTTTTGCAGCCCGATTATGTGGAAGCTTGGAATAATTTAGGCAGTGCTTTGGAGGGAATTGGCGACATCGAAAGAGCGATTTCATGTTACAATCAGGCTCTATTTTTTGATGCAAATTGTGCTAAAGCTCATTTCAATTTAGGCATAGCACTGTTGTTGAGTGGAGAATTGCCACGGGGTTTTGCCGAATACGAATGGCGATGGAAAACAGATCAGGCAAAAAGAATACACTGGATTCATTTTGAACAGCCGATTTGGGATGGTTCAGACTTGAATGGAAAAACTATTTTACTTCGGTGCGAACAAGGTTTGGGCGATGCGATTCAGTTTGTACGCTACGCGCCAATTGTCCAGCAAAAAGGTGGCAAAGTAGTCGTTTCTTGCTATAAAGAACTCAAGCGTTTATTTAAAGCAATTCCTGGTATTGAAAAAGTCGCAGTTACAGTAGATGAGTTGCCTGATTTTCAGTTGCAAGCGCCGCTGATGAGTTTGCCCTATATTTTGGGGACAGATTTAGACAATATACCCGCAAATATTCCTTATTTGTCACCACCTTCGGGCTGGAAATTTTCGCTGGATTCCAATCAAAGTTTAAAAATAGGCATAGTTTGGGCGGGAAGTTCGGAACATTTGAAGGATTTTATGCGATCGACTGATTTAAGCTATTTTCTGAAATTGTTAGATATTCCAGGAGTAAGTTTTTACAGTCTTCAGAAAGAAATTTCGGCAGGCGATTCCCTGCGGGATAGCTGCGCTTCACGCACTTTATTAAATCAAATTCCAGTCACAGATTTAAGCGACAATTTAAACGATTTTGCCGATACCGCAGCGGTGATATCGCAATTGGATTTAGTAATTTCCGTAGATACTGCTGTCGCGCACTTAGCCGGTGCTTTGGGAAAACCAGTCTGGATTTTGCTGTCTTTTGTACCCGATTGGCGGTGGATGTTGGAGAGAGAAGATAGCCCTTGGTATCCGACGGCGCGACTGTTTCGCCAGCAAAAACCCGGTGATTGGGAGGGAGTATTCGATCGCCTAAAAACAGCTTTGCAAGACAGGGCGGGCACGGGGGCACCGCCCCTACAGTCTAATTTATTATCACCAGCGCAGGTAGAATTTCACATAGCAAATGCTCTCAAAAAACAGGGTAAAAAAGAAGCTGCGATCGCCCGATATGAACAAGTAATTGCTATTAATCCCCAGCACCCAGAAGCCCACACTTATTTAGGGTATCTCAAACAACAAAATGGGCTAATATCCGAAGCAATTTCCCATTACCAACAAGCGTTAGAAATCAATCCAAATCAGGGTGAAACTAACTTATATTTAGGTTGCGCTCTCGAAGAACAGGGAAAAGTTGCTCTTGCGATCGACTATTACGATCGCGCAATTCAACAATCTTCAGACTCACCGAATACTCATTTGAGACTGGCGTTAGCCTTGCTCTTAACTGGCAATTTAGAGCGGGGTTTTGCTGAGTATGAATGGCGCTGGAAAACTCAAGAATTGGAACCCAGATATTTTGCCCAACCGCTTTGGGATGGTGGTGATTTGCAGGGAAAAACAATCCTATTGCACCCAGAACAAGGTTTGGGTGACACCATTCATTTTATCCGCTACGCAGCTTTAGTTAAGCAAAAAGGTGGCAAAGTTATTGTTGCTTGTCATCAATCGCTGAAGCGTTTATTTGAAGGAGTTACAGGGATAGATCATGTAGCAGCAAGACCGAAGGATTTGCCAGATTTTCAAGTACAAGCACCGCTGATGAGTTTGCCACAAATTTTGGGAACTACTTGGGAAAATCTACCAGTTAATATTCCTTATGTAGCTCCTCCCCAAAATGCTAAATTCTTGATAAAACCCAGCAATCAACTAAAAGTTGGAATTGTTTGGGCGGGAGGATCGTTGCACCGCAAGAATAATGAGAGATCCTGTAAATTGAGTGATTTTATGCAATTTTTAGATATTGCAGGAGCGACTTTTTACAGCCTTCAGAAAGATTTATCACCGGGCGATCGCACTTTATTGAATCAACAGCAAATTCAGGATTTGAGCGAAGAGTTAGGAGATTTTGCCGACACCGCAGCGATTATTTCCCAACTCGATTTAGTGATTTGTGTAGATACTTCAGTCGCCCATTTAGCCGCTGCTTTAGGAAAACCAGTGTGGATTTTACTGTCTTTTGTTCCCGATTGGCGGTGGATGTTGGAGCGCGAAGATAGCCCTTGGTATCCCACTGTGCGCTTGTTTAGACAGCAAAAAGTGGGTGATTGGGATGGTGTGTGCGATCGCATAAAAACAGCCCTACAAGACACAGTAAGCACGGGAATACAAGACAGGGCGGGCACGGGGGCACCGCCCCTACAGTCTACTTATTATCAGGCTCAGCCTCAAATTCAACCCCCACAAACACCCATACAACTAACAGGAATTGGCATCACATGGCCAGTCAGCATCACCAGCGGCTGGGGAATTTACGGCATGAATTTAACACTGCAACTACTGCGAAATCCCGCATGGGAAGTTGCACTTTTAGCACCACCTTCCATCTCGGAAAATATCAATCCGCTGCACAAATCGCTGTTATTACCCTTAGTAGAAAAGCAGAAAAATTTTCAGGAATTAATCACCGCCAATTCAGACAAACAGATAAATTGCAACTTTCCCACACTTTATGCTTTAGGCAATAATTTAGGATCATCGGGAATCGAGAATCAAATTACCAGTGATTGTCAAGTCGGACTCATCTTTTTTGAAGACACCAGAATCACAGCAGAAGCACTCGAAAAAGCCAAAAAATATAGTGTAATTGTCGCCGGTTCTAACTGGAATGCCGATGTTTTGCGAAGCTACGGCTTAACTAATGTGGCAATGGTAAATCAAGGCATTGACCCCGCAATTTTCCATCCTGCATCTAAATCTAATCTATTTGGCGATCGCTTTGTCATCTTCTCTGGTGGTAAGCTAGAATATCGCAAAGGTCAAGATATTGTCGTCGCCGCTTTCAAACAATTCCACAAAAAACATCCCGAAGCATTATTATTAACAACTTGGCACAACTTCTGGCCTCAATATATGCTGGGAATTGAACAAGTGGGAAACGTTGTCGGACTTCCCAATGTTAACCGCGACGGAAGTTTAGGAATTTCTCAATGGTTAGTAGCTAACGATTTGCCGATTGACTCCTTTATCGATATCGGCTTAATTCCCAATCACCTCGCCGGACAAATATTGCGAGAAGCCGATGCCGCCGTTTTCACCAATCGGTGCGAAGGCGGCACTAATTTAGTCGCAATGGAAAGTATGGCTTGTGGAATTCCTACTATTTTATCAGCAAATACTGGTCATTTAGATTTGATTCATAGTAACAATTGCTATCCTTTATCAAGTCAGCGACGAGTTAAACCGACTGCTCATTTCCCCGGAATTCAAGGCTGGGGAGAGTCTGATGTTAATGAAGTTGTCGAAGCTTTGGAGCAAATTTATACTAATCGTGAAGAATCAAAACGTCGGGGTTTAGCTGCGGCTAATTTTATGCTAGATTGGACTTGGGAAAAACAGGTAAATCGCTTTCTTAATAGGATTAGCGCTCTTTAAAGAACAGGCAAGATGCCTGTTCCACAACAGTAGATAATGTAGGGTGCGTCGCCATCGACAATCTGCAATTAAAATCGAAAATCTAGCAGCGACGCACCCTACTAGATACTAATTTCAGCTACTAACATCATAGCCTTGCAAATGTGCTGGCAAATTCCATGAAATATTGGGGTCTGGTTGATGTTTGAGTGGTTCAACATTTCCCCGCCATGCAGCACCCATAATTTGCATTGTTTGATAAATTACAGTATGCCATCCTCTTTGTTTCAAGTAATCTAAACCTTTGGCAACATCGGGAGCAGTTAAATCATGAAATAAAATTACGGCATCTTCTTCAGCAAATTTTTCACAAACAATTGCGTCATTTAAAGGCCCATCACCTCCGTGTTCTCCGTCAATAAAAATTAACGACCATTTGCGATTAAATTGAGTGGCAAATTCTTCTACTCTTTGGGGGCTGTAGCCCGGTATTAGCTCGACAGTGGTTTGAACTCCCGACGCATTGAGAGCGCCTTGAATTGAATCGATGACGCTTTGTCTGATGTCGTCTCTTTCTAACAGCGGATCGATGACATCTAACGCAACTCCGGCGAGTGCTAAATGACAGGCTGACCAACCCAGCCAGCATCCGATTTCTAAAGCTTTTTTGCCTTTGAATTGTAGGGCGGTATTGTAAAGAATGTGTGCTTCGTCGCGACTGAGAAACCCGATGAATGAATAACGCTTGTCTGTATACCAATTATGTGGAATTTCCCGGCGCAAATAAGGCCAGTTGCTAGTATTGGGATCGGTCAAAATCATATTGGGAAAATGAGCATCAGGTCTAATTATTTGGAGACCTGGGGAGACATAATCGGTGCGAAACAATACATTGTTTTCGCTAAACTTAGGTTGTTTATCTGTCATTATTTGTTCTTCAACTATCTGTATTATTTCCTGTTTTCGAGATTGGTAACGGACGCTCATTTCCAGTATGTCGCCGTCAGTTGCCATCAATTCTATTCTGTCAAACTGCTGGCGTCCAGCTAAATGCAAAATGCCGATCGCCTCCTGGGGCAAATATGGCTCGACAAAACAGCCTCGCTGCTTGTCCCACACCGGAAAACCGTTGAATATCCAATTACACCATGCTGGGAGCATTTCAGTTTGATTGAACAGTCCGCAACTGTAGACAGCGAGGTTGAGAGCAAATTGATCTGTCATGACGCAGCCAGATTTCTGCAATCCTTGATTTAGTTTTTCTGCCCATATATCCCAGTGTAAAGCATCTTTTCTGAGGGCAAAAACTCCTGCATTTAATATTGGATAACTGTATAGTTTATTGGCAAATTCGACACCAAAATTAGCTTCATATTGTTGATGAACCCACTTCCAAAAGTCAGGAAGTTGACCATATTGCTGCAAGCTAGCCCGGTGAACTTCGGGAACAATTGCCAGCCCTCGGCGCGATGCTCCTTCAACAAACAAATCAATCGCTCTCCAGTCTTGTACCCAAGCATCAGCATCTATCCAAAGGTATATATCAAAGTTGGGAAAGTATTTGCGTAAATAAGGTCTAACTAATAGTCCTTTTAAATGTTCGGGAGCTTCATTTTTGCCAGGAAAATCAAAGTCCCAATCGGGTATTTTAATGAAGTTAACTTGTGTTTCCAACCATTGCAATTGTTCGGGAGTGCAGCCGAGATCGAAAAAGCCGATCGCCACATTAGCACCCTCTGGTTTTTCTCGCACCGATAAAATAGTGCCTTGTACCAGTTCAAAGTAATTTGCATCGGCGGCCGTAATGATGATAATCTGCATAAGAAGTTCGGCAACGGATTCTGTAACGGATGTAACGGATATCAGAGGGTACGAATAAGGAAGATTGTTTATACAACATAAAGTATACCACTGAGGAGGATTTATGAAAAACCCAAAAGGGAAAGTTTATCTAGTTGGTGCGGGGCCTGGAGATTGTGATTTGATGACAGTGCGATCGCAAAAACTGCTCTCCCAAGCCGAAGTCTTAATCTACGATGCCCTAGTCGATATCCCACAACTCGAATTAATCCCCGTAACTTGCCTCAAAATCGAAGTCGGTAAACGCGGTGGCAAACCATCGACTCAGCAACAAGAAATCAACCGTTTGCTAGTAGAACACTGTCATAGAGGCAAACAAGTAATTCGCCTCAAAAGTGGCGATCCGTTTATTTTTGGTCGCTCTAGCTCCGAAATTCAAGCATTAATCGCAGCCGATTGTGACTTTGAAGTAATACCGGGAATTTCATCTGCATTCGCCGCACCATTGCTAGCAGGAATTCCCCTCACCGATCCGGTGATGAGCCGATGTTTTGCAGTGATGAGTGCCCACGAACCTGATGCTCTAGAATGGGAAGCATTGGTAAAGATAGAAACCTTGGTAATCTTGATGGGAGGACGAAATTTGGGTGAGATAGTTTGGCAATTACAAAAGCATGAATTATCCAGCCAAACTCCGATCGCAATTATCCGAGATTGCGGCCGCCCCGAACAACAAATTTGGCTGGGTACTGTTTCTGATATCGTACACAAAACAATAGGTCAATCTCTGTCGCCTTGTGTGATAATTATTGGGGAAGTAGTCAGATTGCGCGAATATCTCATGCAGCCAGAAATAACCAACAGAATCGATCTACCTGTTACGCCTAATCACAGCCAATTGCCATTAGCGGGAAACACTATTTTAGTGACTCGTGCTGCGACTCAATCTGGTCAATTTAGCGATCGCCTCCAGGAACTAGGTGCCCGCGCGATCGAAATGCCAGCCTTGGTAATTGGCCCGCCTTCGAGTTGGGAAGCGTTGGATAGTGCGATCGCACAATTGTCAACTTTTCACTGGTTAATTCTGACTTCCCACAACGCTGTAGACTGTTTTTTTGCCAGACTAGAAGCCAGCGGTAAAGATGCCCGTAGCTTGTTCGGTATTAAAATCGCAGTTGTTGGTAAAAAAACTGCCGAAAGTTTGCGATCGCACTCTTTGCAACCTGACTTTATTCCACCCAACTTTGTCGCCGATTCGTTAGTCGAAAATTTTCCCGACAAATTACAAAACTGCAAGATATTATTTCCGAGAGTAGAAAGCGGTGGGAGAGAAGTTTTAGTTAAAGAATTCACCGCCAAAGGAGCGCAAGTAATTGAAGCACCAGCCTATCAATCTTGTTGTCCCGAAACTATCGATTCGATCGCCTTAGCAGCACTCCGAAATCGGGAGATTGATATTATAACATTTGCTAGTTCCAAAACTGTACAAAATTTTTGCAAGCTGATCGAACAAAGCCCCGAATTATCCCGATCGCAGGATTGGTTAAAAAATGTTTGTATCGCTTCCATCGGGCCGGAAACTTCCAAAAGTTGCTATGATTTATTGGGTAAGGTAGATGTGGAGGCTCAGGAGTATACGTTGGATGGGCTGACAGAAGCGATCGTTCAATGGGTTGCAGAAAATCAAACATAATATCAAGTCCGATAGATTAACCATGATTCTCGTAGGGGCGGGTAAACCTGCCAATAATTGCCAATAATTGACAATCTCATAAACCCGCCCCCACCCAACGACAAATCATCATCTAAGAAGGCGAGATAAGTAGTAAACTGGTTGTAAGATAATTAGGAGGAAACATGACCACAAAAGAACAGATTCTCCAAGAACTCGATCGAGTACCAGAATCCGCAATCGAAGAAGTGCTTGAGTTTGTCCTCGCTTTACAGGCAAAGCACAGCGCTCAAACTCAGAAAAGCGATGTTTGGAAAGCCTATTTAGCATCACAAAGCGAAAGAAAAGAGGTTTACCATCGCCTTGCTAACTCCTAAATTTTTATTGCTATAGTCCTGGATGCAGAAACCGGGTTTTTTACGAAAATACTGTAGCTGAGCCTTTAATAATGGTAAAAACCCGGTTTCTTTGGTATTATTCGATCGATGCAAGGAGTGATAGAACTCAGCACTGAGTTAGAGTTATGTATTGTTGAGTTTTAATAAGTAAAGCCGTTGTGGTGCAGGATTTATTAAAATAGAGAATTGGGGAACAAAATAGCAAGTAAAGTTATCAACAAGAACAAAACTCGTGCAGTCTACGTCAAGCAAATAATAGACATCTCCCAAAAAGCCTGTCAAGAACAGGCATCCTGCCTGTTCCACAATAAACTAATTAGGCAAAGTCATGAATAGAAATTTTTCTCGTTTCGACACCTTAAGCAGCGTGCTAGCAGGAACCACTGTTGCAGCTTTAACCATAATCATTGGCCAACCTGCGATCGCCAAAACTCCACAAGCAGTAGCCAATATTGCCGGCCCACTCACAGTACAAGTCAATAGTGCGATCGGAGATGGTTCCGGCGTAATTATTGCCAAAAACGGCAAAACTTACACAGTTTTAACAGTCAACCACGTTGTCGAAAAACCAGATATTAAATATACAGTCCGCACTTCGATCGGCAAAAACTATCAAGCAACTTCCGTTACCCGCTTACAAACAACCCCAACTGATCCCGATTTAGCGGTAGTCAAATTTGAAAGTCCAGAAGAATATCCAGTCGCCACGATCGCCGATTCCGATCAAGCCGTCATTGGCACTCAAATCTTCGTTTACGGCTATCCCGCTACTGGAGGACTTTTTGGGGCAGAAAGAGAACCGGAACTGTCTCCCGGACTCGTCACAAGCCGCCCACGCAATCGCCCAGAAGGTTACACATTGCGGTATCAGGCTGTCACTTGGAGTGGCATGAGTGGCGGGCCAGTTTTCGACTCCGAAGGCCGAGTCATTGGCTTACACGGACAAGGTGAATTCGGTTTCGCCCAAACGAGTTCTGGGGAAGTCGCCCCGATTAAAACGGGATTTAATGCAGCAGTTCCGATCAATACTTTTATCGCCAAATTGGTGTTGGCGGGAATCAACAAATCGGAGTTGAAAGTAGACAATACTCCCGCAATTCCAGGGCCGGTATCGACTATTCCTCAAGATGCCCAAGCCTATTATTTTCGAGGACTTTCGCGGTTAGATCAAGGAGATGCTTGGGAGGCGATCGCGGATTTCAACAAAGCACTTGCTTCCAAACCCAACTATACTCCCGAATTGTACTTCAATATCGGCAATGCCCGCACTCTGATCAGCAGTAGCATTGATACCACCCGTGGCCCTAGTGCTATTCAAGCATACACAAGGGCGATCGCGGCCAATCCCGGCTTTGCTGACGCCTACTACAACCGCGCGTTAGCCCACCTCGAAAACAAAGAGAAACCAGAAGCAATTGCCGACTTTCAAAAAGCAGCAGAACTCTACAAACAAGGTGGGAGAACGACTGCTTATCAAGACGCGCGTAAAAGAATCGAACAGTTGCAATAAAATTTGAAATTAGTAGTTCTGGACTCACGGGTAGTCAGAAACCGGGTTTTTTTACAAAAATACTGAATCCCTGCCTTTAACTAAAGTGAAAAACCCGGTTTCTTTGGTATTTATGCTATGGCTGTAGGTTGGGTTAAGCCATAGCGAAACCCAACATCCAATTAATGAGTGTTGGGCCAGAAACACTACATTTACCTGAGAAAGGCTATGTACAGAATGTTGGTTTCGTTCCTCAACCCAACCTACACTATCTGAAACTCAATTAATTGTTTATGAATGTTTTAACCGCAGAGGGCGCAGAGGGCGCAGAGGAAGAGAAGAGAGAAATGATATCGTTTCCGGTTGCATCGGAATGATTTAACCGCGAAGGCGCAAAGGACACGAAGGAAGAGAAGAGAGAGATTAATACAGGACGATGAAGAGAGGGACAGAAATATCTAAATTTGCTATAATCGTATTTATCGATAAGATTAGCCGGACTTGGTTATGGTTCAAACAATTCAAGCTAAGAATGTCACATTAGAAGAATTACAAACACTTTTTGGTCTGCAATTTGTTCGAGATGAGGATTTTTTTAGGGAATGGCAAGACGATTTGCCGGAAATTTCAGACTTTCAGAAGCAACAACTAAACCAGATTAAAGCGGGCTATTTCAATTTACTAGAACATCCGCCGCTGCTGGAAAAAACCATCAGTTTGTCGATTGTCTCTCCGCTATTGTTCACTGGGGAGTTTTACCTACAACCTTTTTATATTAAACCAGAAAAGTCTGTGGAAATTTCGGAAGAAGATGAAGGCGTGATCGTCAAAGGTAGCCTGGATACTTTAGTTTTAAAAGACCAATTGTGGCTGATGGTAATAGAATCGAAACGAGTTTCATTTTCGATTGAAGCGGGACTGGCACAAATCTTAGCTTATCTACTGGGAAATCCGAATCCAGAGAAACCGAGTTATGGGATGATTGCTACAGGTGGTAGTTTCATGTTTGTCAAATTAGTTAACGGAGAATCACCGCGATATGGGACATCTGATTTATTTGGAATTAGCAACCGCACCAATAATTTACATGATGTGCTTCGCATCCTCAAACGGCTAATATCAATTAGCAATTAGTCAATAGGAATTGGCGACTAATGACTAATGACTAATGACTAATGACTTCTTCCAATTACCAAGGCGAACCAATCATGGTGAAAGCGGCCCAATAATAAGGATGGGACAAATTTTTGTCTCCACGGGCGGCTAACTCCGCTGGCAAAGGTAGAGCTTGATTGTTGCCCGATCGCACCAAATACCCATCTTGTAACCGCACATCCCCCCGCAACATCGACAACTGCGCCTGTCGCAAAGCCTCAGCCTTAATCGGTGCCGTGCGTAACTGCTGGTAAAACTCGGTCATTAGCCCCAAAGTACCAGCATCTGACACATACCACAAACTCGCCAAAGCCGACTTTACCCCCGCATTTACCGCTAGCCCCGCAAAACCCAACTCAGCCTGTTCATCGCCTACCGCCGTAGTACAAGCACTCAAAACCAACAACTCCACCTGCGGATTAGATAACTTCAACTCATCCAACTGATTCAACCGCAACTTAGTATCCCAAAACTGAATGTAAGAATTTTCTGCACCCCCAGGCTGAAAATCGCTGTGAGTAGCTAAATGAATGATTTTATATTGCGGTTTCTGGCGCTTATTCCTCAAGTTTTCTAGAGTAAAATTCTCGTTCAGAAAAGACAAACCAGGCCAAATTTTACCCACAATTGTTGATATTTCCAATGGTACTGCCGGCAGAGGATTTTGATCGTATTTAGTCGGAAAGTTTGACGCACCCATTGCTAAAACTTCAGCACCTTTAACATCTGCATAGCGAGTATCGGTTAAACTTAAACTGGGAATCAGTCCTAAACTGTATTTTTCTACCAAAAATTGTTTGCCGTCGTAAAGAGCAGCCAAAGGCAAAGTTCGCAAACCTACATCCATCGAAAAGGCTAGCGTGTCAATGTTATTAGCTGCCAATTCCGGTTGCAGCGGTGCAATTAACCACTGGTAAAGTTGCTCGGCTGGTTCCTTGTAGTCAGTAGCATTTAATCTCCTGGGAGTTCGCACAGCATTAGTAAACTCTTTCGCAACTTGCAGCACTGTTTCGCGATTTGCTGGCACGCTTTTGAAAATATTTTTGCCGTCTGGGAGTAGTAGCACCAATTCTAAATGGTTGGCTTTCGCCCACACGTAAACGATCGCAGGTTTAACCCCAGTCAAGCGATTGACACTGCTGAGAGTATCTCGAATACTTTGGGGGGTAATGGATTTTTCAGATAAATTACCGCCAAAGTAACGTTCAAATTCTCTCCCCTGAACTTTATCCCTTTGCTGCACTGCGTCGATCGGACTTACTTGCGCGATCCCACTACCAATCCGAGAACTCTCAGGAACTATCAAACCGATATTTCCACGAGTACCGGGCTTTTGTGTTGTTGTCCCGTCACCGTTGGTTGAGTTCCCAGAAGTGCCTAGATTGTCTTTTAACACCGATGGCGACTGCTGCCCAGTCCCTCCCTCCGTTGCAGCTTGGGCTGTGCTCAGAGTCCCAGCAGCAGGCTCTGAGGAGACAATTGTTGGGCCGCTCTTGGCCGCTGGTTCTAGCGCGATCAAACTTGGTACAGCAACCAATTCTTGAGAATTTCCTGTGGTTTTCAGTTTCACTGTTGATGTAGGTGCTGGACTCGGCTCGATCGCGATCGTACCGGCCGCAGTTGTGGGCGCAGTAGCGATCGCCTTGGAACTTGCTGTCGCTAAAGCTGTCACAGTGCAGGTTCCCGACTTACAAGTGCTTTGCGATAGCGTCTGTGAACCCGATCGCACTTGTCCGTCTGTCGAAATGCTCACGGAAGCGATATCGGTATTTGTCCCAGTGACCGGGGCCCGAAACAACCCCCCGGCGGTTATTTCAACATCACCGCCCGTATTACCACGAGCTTTAATCGCAGCAACTTCAACATCTTTTTGGCCAGTAATCTTACTCGAACCAGCTTTTCCCGACTCAGAACCAGAGTTAATCACCCCTGTCGCGATGCGGCCCGGCGCTGTAATCGAGATATCTCCGCCAGTTTTAGAGCCGAAAGCATCGACATTGCCCGATTCTATCGAACCGGCGCTGCGGATGTTGATATCGCCCGCTACCCCGTTGGTCGATCGAGACGAAACAACACCTGTTTTCACATTACCCTGACTGCTAGTAATATTAATTCCGCTATTCGAGGTGACATCGCCAACGTTGACAGTACCTGCTGTCAATGTAATGGAAGCATTATCAATGCCGGCGATCGCACCTGTGCCCACGATCGCACCTGTTCCCAAAGGCGATCGAATCACAATCGGGTCTTGAAATGTCAGTGGAAGAGGAGTTGAATTGGCTGTTGATGTTGGTGTTGACGTTGATATTCGGGGAGAAATCGCGATCGATCCACTACCGTCAAAACGCCCGATCGCGATCGACACAAACCCATTCCGCAAAGTACCCAATTCAGCAGCAGTCAGATCCAAAGCCTCTGTATCACCAGAACCACCAATCCTAATATTGTGTAGCGGATCGATCGGTTGCAACACCAGATTACCGTTACTTGCCACCGAATTTTTGTCACCTGTCAAGTCTATCTCGCTACCACTTAAAGTAATATTTCCCGGTGTTTGCGAACCAACCGATTCGATCGCCCCCGCACTGACTCCGTTTCTGCCCGTCAGAGTCACATTCCCCGCGATATCGCCCCTAGTGTCGATCGCACCCACAGTCACCTTACCCTCTGCGTTCAGCGTCACATCTCCCGCCGATCGCGAAACTTGAGCAGAATCAGGCTTAGTCGTATTCGTACTAACAGTAGCCGTAGTGACCGTGCGTAGTCGATCGGTAATAATATTACCCGTTTGGCTGGTAATCCGAATTTCCTGACCATTAGTAAAAATATTACCAGTTCTGATACTGCCATCAGCTTTAAGAGTAACTGAAGCATTGTCTGTCCCTGTCAGCAAACTCGTAGTAGTGATAGTTCCCAACTGGGAAGGCGATTGAATAATTAGCGGGTCATAAAATGTGAAATTGTTCGCCACCAGAATCGAACCGCTACTATTACTACGACCGATCGTAATTCCCGCAAAACCATTTCGCAAACTTCCGAGGTCATTTGCAGTCAGATTCAAGAAAGTATTTGTGCCAATATCGACCGTACCCGCGATCGCAATATTTTGACCAGGATTCCAAGGTTGCAACACCAAAAAGCCAGTACCATTGACTGAATTACTGCCACCTTTCAAATCGATTTCATTCCCAGTCAAAGTAATGTTTCCCGAACCCGCCGTAATCCCCTTAACCGTAAGAATATTCTGAGCCGTCAAACTCACACTACCCGCATTTTTATAACCCGTCGTGTCAAGTTTTTCGGCTGTTATATTCAGCCCTTCCAGCAAAATATTACCACTATTACCAGTATTGAGATTGGATGTAGAAATATTATTTGCCACAGTAGATCCCGGACTGGTCAAACTAATATTTCCGCCGTTGCTTGACAAATTGCCCGCAGTAATTTTGCTACCAGAAATTGCGATCGCACCACCAGCCGTGCTAATTCTATCAGCCGCATTCATGGAAAACGAACCAGTACCGCTGCGATCGGCATCAGCCCTAAAAGTAACAGAACCCGTAGTAGCTTGAAAGCTCAATCTATCGCCAGCCAAGTCAGCAATTGTAATATCATTCAGCGCTTCCAGAACCACATTTGCCGTCGCCGACATACCTTCCAAAGCCCTCGCCGAAATTGTCAGCGAAGCCCCAGAACTGTTTGGCTGTTGTGAATTTGTTGTTGAAGTTGCCGTTGCCAAAATATTATTGTTAGCAACAATTGCCGCATCATCAGCACCAGTCGCAGCATCCGTAATCACAATATTTTCCGGGTCAAGCAACAAAGTTCCTAAACCATTTGTACCCGTGGTATCCACAGTACCGTTAAACAGCAATCTTTGCTTGGCAGAAACTTCTACAGACCCGCCAACACCTGACGTACCGGGAGTTGCAGAGACACCGCGAGCACTAATTCGTCCCAAAAATGCCGTTGTGTTGTCAGCCCAGACGATCGCCTTACCGCCATTACCGAATTGAGTCGCATTGACTGCGATCGCGCTTTTTCCATCCACATAAGTCATCCTCGCATTCGGCACACTTCCCGCGCCCCGGTAATCTCCCCCGATCCGCACCGTACCACCACCCTGGGCCCCCGAAGCATTGATATTTGCTCCAAACAAACCAACGCGATCGGCCAACACATTCACCGTCCCCCCAGAGCCCTTGGGCGCCGACACATCCACAGCACCCGATACAACAGCAGTTCCCGCCCCAGCCAGCACCGTATCGACCCCCGTCAGTACCACTTGACCTTGAGCATTAGTGCTGATACCCGTAGCATTTTCAACACCCCGCCCCGAAAGCAACCGAGGTAAACTCAAAGGAGAAAAAGGTAAAGCAGTCGCACCCGAAACACCCGGAGGCGGAACCACCTCTAAACTCAGTAACATTCCCTGTTGACTCAACCGCACCAGATTTTCCCCCGGTACAGCAGCCACCGTAATCTGACCACCTGGGGCCGAAAGTTCTCCCGTACTGATCACCGTCCCACCAAGCAAAGTTAAATTTTGCCCATTACCAACAGCTAGCTTACCGGCATTGACAATACTGCCAGACTGTGCCGGAAAAGTAAAAGCATTCGGCGTTCCGATCAAGGAAGCGTAATCGTTAGCCCCAGTACCATTGAACCAGCGGTTGTCAAAACCGATACCGCTAGCCGTCGTAGCAAAAAAAGACCCCGACAAGTCTAGTCGCGCATTGGTTCCAAAAATCACTCCGGCTGGGTTCATCAGAAATAGATTAGAATTGCCGCCACTAACTTGAATTAAACCGTTAATTAACGAAGCATCGCCACCGACAACGCGGCCGAGGATATTTTTAATGGCTGGATTTGAAAGAAAATTAGCAGTTTCGCCAGAATTTAGACCAAACTGAGTAAAACTATGGAACAAATTTGCGCCATCTTTTGAGCGACTACCGCCTGTAATGTCGTAGCGTCCCGTGGGCCCTGGGGTGACGGCTGTACCAGTGTTGTCTGGGGCTGGAACAACAGATTGTGCTTTCACAATTTGAGATTGGGGATAAATTGCCACAATCGCCCATCCGATGCTGTTGTCTTTGACTAAAACCAGATTGGGGGGAAAATCTAAGATCCAAAATCCGGCAATGGGAATTGCTGCCAGAATTGACCGTACAGCACGTTGAGCATTCATAAAAGAGCTCGGTAAGTGGGAAACTCAGAGTATTTAGACCTGAGAGGGAAACGACTCGGCGGTTTCAACCGCCTTCAATCCCCCTTGCGAGGGAGAGGGGTATGGTTGCCCCTATGCAGGAGATATGGTTGTCTCCAGCCCCTTTCGGGTAATGTTCGCTTCGACCTGGTTATAAAGGCTTGTTAGACCTGCAACACTGTTTCAGTGACTTTAAAACTGTTTAATTGCAGATGATAGAGCGGAAAACTAGCGTCGCATTCTCCGGTATCGTGACCTAAATAACG
>REAP01000061.1 GCA_004294385.1 Oscillatoriales cyanobacterium
GAGTTTATCCTGAGCGTAGTCGAAGGGCTCAGGGTACGAAACGGTTAACTGCCCTTCGACGGAGTTTATCCTGAGCGTAGTCGAAGGGCTCAGGGTACGGCTGTCAACGGTCAACTTGATTTATTTGCTGAGGGATTTATCTGGGGCTAGGTCGATCGGCATTACCAAGATTTTATCAACTCGGTTCCCGTCCATATCAACTACTTCGACGCGCAAACCGTTCCACTCAAAATGCTCGGCGGCTGTGGGGATTTTGCCCAAGTTTGTAATCACAAAACCGCCCATTGTGTGGTAACTGCCTTTGTTTTCTGTTGATAATTCTTCGATGCCAAATAGCTCGAAAAAATTTTCGACTGGTAGCATTCCGTCTAACAACCAAGAACCATCTTCGCGCTGGACAGCCTGGGGTTCTTCCGTATCTTGAATAGATGGAAATTCGCCCACGAGTTCTACTAAAATGTCGTTGACTGAAACCAATCCTTGAATCACGCCATATTCGTCTACTACTAAGGCTAGTTGATTGCTAGATTGTTTGAAGAGTTCTAATACTTTTAAGCCTCGTGTGCTTTCTGGGACAAATAAAGGTCGTCGTAAAGAGGCGCTTAAATCGAGTGGTTGACCTGTTAATGTCCGAGATAGCAGATCGGTAACGTGTACTAAACCAACAACATTGTCGAGTCCTCCCTGACACACGGGAAACCGAGAATGACCGCTTCCGAGCATTTTTTGGCGATTTTCTTCGACGGAATCTTCGAGATCGAGCCAGACAAGATCGGGGCGTGGGGTCATTAGGGCGCTGACTCGTCGATCGCCTAAACGAAACACTCTTTCTACCATATCTTGTTCGGCTTCTTCAAATGTACCCGCTTCAGTGCCTTGTTCGATTAAAACTTTAATTTCTTCTTCTGTAACTTGCGGTTCTGTTGAAGGCAAGATGCCCATGATTCGCAGCACTAATTCTGTGGAATAACTTAAAACATAAACGGCGGGGGCACCAATTTTTGAGAGCATTCGCATGGGAATTGCTACACTTGAGGCGATCGGCTCTGGGTTGTTGAGTGCTAGCCGTTTCGGGACGAGTTCGCCAATAATTATGGTTAGATAAGTTATGGTTAATATTGCGAGGACTGAGGCGATCGTTTTAGAGTAGGGCGCAAGGGCAGGAATTAGTCGCAATAAAGGCTCTATTCTTTTAGAAATAGTCGTTTCTCCGAAAGCGCCGGATAGAATGGCCAGCAGTGTAATCCCGATTTGAACTGTTGGTAAGAACTGATTGGGGGCGTTTGCCAGATCCAGGGCGACGCGGGCATTGATGGAACCTTGGTTGGCCATCTGTTGCAGCCTCACTTTCCGTACAGAGATGATGGCCATCTCTGACATCACAAACACGCCATTGAGGAAAACCAGCAGAAGAACAATCAGAAGATCGGTATTTGGGGACATTTCTAAAATTATTTGTAGTAACGGCGAAGCACTCTGCCCGGTTAAAGGATAGGCTTGCAAGCTGCCAATCAAGATGGAAAAATCAAAATTGTTGGTCAACCTGTCATTAGAGTGAAGTACCCACCACTAACGCTAGCGCGTATAGCAAGGGCTTCCTGTTTCATCCGCCGTCGCCTCCACACAAGCAAGCTAATGTTTCGGACTTATACAGCGTTTAGAGGTTTAGCAAGCCGTCTTGCTCTGACTCTCGTATCGCTTGCGATACGAGAGTCAGCCGCCCTCCTTCCGAAGGCAGAAATATTTTATTTGTCCTTCACCATGTCCGCCAAGAAGGGACAGCGGGAATCGGATTCTTCGAGCTCTGCTGAGTGCTTTTACACCACGAGGGTAGCCTCTTAGTCAGTCGAATGGGTCGCAACCAATACTATTTTACCAGTTTTTAGAATGCTTCCACGCTTGTCAAATGGATGATTGTTCGTCAGGTAGCATTTTCTGCTAGGTAAAAATCTACCTTTAGCCAGGCAGACGGGAATCACATTGTCGTACAATCTGCTAAACAGGCAAAGGAAAAGAGCCTTTTTGAGCCGATCGGGGATTAAAATTAACAGCCCATGACTTTCTCTTCAATAATTCGTATCCTGGGGCGATCGCCCCTAGCAACAGAACTCCTCAATAAGCTCAAGCGCCATCGCTATGTGCAACTCAACGGTGTAGCCCGTTTGCCAAAAGGTTTGGTAGCTTCAGCCCTCGCACAACAAGAAGGGCGGAGTTTACTGGTAGTCACGGCAACTCTGGAGGAAGCAGGGCGCTGGGTGGCTGGGCTGGAGGCTATGGGCTGGCAAACTGTGCATTTTTATCCGACTTCGGAGGCTTCGCCCTATGAGCTATCTTACTCGGATGAGAGCGAAATGACTTGGGGTCAAATGCAGGTGCTGGCTGATTTGGTGGAGAAAGGGGACATCACTGCTAATTCTAAGCCGATCGCGATCGTAGCTACAGCACGGGCTCTCCAGTCTCATTTGCCTCCACCTGCTGCTTTTGAACCGTACTGTTTCACCTTGGCGCGAGGTATGACTCAAGACTCGAAGATCTTAGATCGCCGATTGGCTGCGATGGGGTACGATCGGGTGGCTCTGGTGGAAATGGAGGGCCAGTGGAGTCGTCGGGGCGATATTGTGGATGTGTTTCCGGTGGCTGCTGAGTTGCCGGTGCGACTGGAATGGTTTGGGGATGATTTGGAGCAAATTCGGGAGTTTGACCCGTCTTCGCAGCGATCGCTTGATAAGATCGATCGATTAGTCTTGACTCCTACTGATTTTAGTGGGATTGTTCGCGGGGCTTTGGATGAAAGATTGAGTCTGAAAACGAACCGCGAAGGCGCGAAGGGCGCGAAGGAAGAGGGAGAAGAAGGGGAAGAAGGGGAAGGGAAGGTGATTAAGCGGTTGTTGGGTTTGGCTTTTGCGAAACCTGCTTCTATTTTGGATTATTTACCATCAAATACTTTGGTTGCGATTGATGAACCAAGTCAGTGTGAGGCTCATAGTAATCGTTGGTTTGAAGGTGCTCAGGAACAATGGGAAGTTTGCGATCGGGAATCGACACAAACTGCAAGTTTAATGCCTTCTCCTCCGAAAATTCACCGCTCTTTTGCGGAGTCTATGGCGGATGTGGAAGTGTTCGATCGCCTCGATCTTTCTGAATTAGCAGAATCTGCTTTTTCTGTGCCGGTTTCGTCGTCTCCACCGATTAATTTGGCTTCTCGCCCGGTGCCGGTGATGCCTCACCAATTTGCTAAGTTGGCTCAAACTTTGAGGGATGAGCGCGATCGGGGTTTTACGATTTTTCTGGTTTCGGCTCAACCCAGTCGTTCTGTTTCTCTGTTGTCTGAACACGATTGTCCGGCTCAGTTTGTGGTGAATCCGCGTGATTTTTTGGCGATCGATAAGTTGCAATTGCAGCACATTCCTGTAGCCTTAAAGTACAGCGGTTTGGCGGAATTGGAGGGTTTTATTCTGCCGACTTTTCGGATTGCTTTAATTTGCGATCGGGAATTCTATGGCCAACATTCTCTCGCTAGTTTTAGCTATGTTCGCAAACGTCGCCGCGCTGCTTCTAAGCTAGTAGATCCGAATAAATTAAGCCCTGGTGATTTTGTCGTTCATCGCCAGCATGGAGTAGGTAAGTTTCTGAAGTTAGAACGCTTAACTCTGGAACTGAAAACTCGTGAGTATTTATTGATTCAATATGGTGATGGTACGCTGAGAGTTGCGGCCGATCAATTGGGGGCTTTGTCGAGGTTTCGGACTGTGGCTGATAAAGTGCCGGAACTCAATAAACTGACAGGTCAAACTTGGGAAAAAGCTAAAACAAAGGTTCGCAAAGCTGTTAAGAAATTGGCGGTGGATTTGCTGAATCTTTATGCTAAAAGAGCTAAACAAACAGGTTACGCTTTTCCTCCTGATATGCCTTGGCAGCAAGAGTTGGAGGATTCTTTTCCTTATCAACCAACACCGGATCAGTTGAAGGCAACTCAGGATGTGAAACGGGACATGGAGGGCGATCGACCGATGGATCGCTTGATCTGTGGCGATGTTGGTTTTGGGAAGACAGAAGTTGCTCTGAGAGCTATTTTTAAGGCGGTTACAGCGGGCAAGCAGGTGGCTTTACTCGCGCCGACGACGATTTTGACCCAGCAACACTATCACACGCTGAAGGAGCGTTTTTCGCCTTATCCGATCGAAGTTGGTTTGCTGAATCGCTTTCGCACTGAAACTGAGCGCCGGGAGATTCACAAGCGTTTAGCGACTGGGGAATTAGACGTGATTGTGGGTACTCAAGCTGTTTTGAGTAAAGCGATTAAGTTTCGCGATTTGGGTTTGTTGGTGGTGGATGAAGAACAGCGGTTTGGGGTTAAACAAAAGGAAGCGATTAAAGCTTTGAAAACCGAGGTGGATGTTCTAACTCTCACCGCAACGCCGATTCCTCGGACTTTGTATATGTCGCTGTCGGGGATTCGGGAGATGAGTTTGATTGCGACTCCGCCTCCTAGCAGACGTCCGATTCAGACGCATTTGGCTCCCTATGACCCGGAGGCGGTGCGGAGTGCGATTCGTCAAGAATTGGACAGAGGTGGTCAGGTTTTTTACGTGGTGCCCCGGATTGAGGGGATTGATGAGTTGGCGGCTCAGTTGCAGGTGATGGTTCCGTCTGCTCGAATTGCGATCGCCCACGGTCAAATGGATGCTTCGGAACTGGAATCGATTATGCTGACTTTCAGTGCGGCGGATTTCGATATTTTGGTGTGCACGACGATTATTGAATCGGGTTTGGATATTCCTCGTGTCAATACTATCTTGATTGAAGATGCCCAGAAATTTGGTTTGGGTCAACTTTACCAGTTGCGGGGGCGGGTGGGACGTGCGGGTATTCAAGCTCACGCTTGGCTGTTGTATCCTAAGCAAAATCAGTTGACTGATGCTGCAAGGCAGAGGTTGCGGGCGATTCAAGAGTTCGCGCAGTTGGGTTCTGGCTATCAGTTGGCGATGCGAGATTTGGAAATTCGCGGTTCGGGTGATATTTTGGGCACGGAACAGTCTGGTCAGATGGAGGCGATCGGCTTTGATTTGTATGCTGAAATGTTAGAGGAGGCAATTCGTGAAATTAAAGGCCAGGAAATTCCGAAAGTTGAAGATGCTCAAATTGACCTGAGCTTGACGGCGTTTATTCCTGCTGATTACATCGGGGATTTGGATCAGAAGATGAGCGCTTATCGTTCTGTTGCTTCTGCTAATACGCCCCAAGAGTTGCAGCAGATTGAGGCTGATTGGTGCGATCGTTACGGCCCCATTCCTCTACCTGCTAAGCAACTGATTCGGATTGTCGAACTTAAACAAATCGCTAAGCAAATCGGTTTTTCTCGGATTAAACCGGAAAATAAGCAGCACATTGTTTTGGAAACACCGATGGAGGAACCTGCTTGGAATTTGCTCAAATCTAATTTGCCGGAACATTTACAGTCTCGTTTTGTCTACAGCAAGGGAAAGGTGACTATTCGAGGGATGGCGGTTTTGACTGCGGAAAAGCAATTGGATAACTTGATTGATTGGCTTGGTAAAATGCACGGCGCTTTGCCGGAAGCGAATGTTTTATTTTAAAATCGTGAAAAAGTTAGTTAGTGTTTTTTTTGCGATCGGGCTACTGCAAGGAATGCCCACAGCGGTTCAAGCTCAATCAACGATTGACCAAATTGACCGGGTTGTGAATGCGGGATTGATGAATAAAGATGCCAGTGGTAATTTCAATGCTGAGGGCTTTGTGAGTCGTGCCGAATTAGCTACGATTTTGGTAAAAACTTTTGGTTTAGAACGGCGAAAAACTGCTCATAAACCAGATATCGAATTGCCGGATGTACCTAAAAGTTATTGGGCTTATGGTGCGATTCAAGCTGCTTTGAAAACGGGAACGATGACTGGATATCGTGAAGGAATGTTTTTCCCAAATCAAAGGGTGACTCGTGCTGAGGCTTTAGCAATTTTTGCTCAAGCTTACGGTGTTTTTCAGTTTTCTGATGTTAGCATTTCCGAGATTTTAGCTGATTATCCAGATGCGGGAGCAATCCCTAATTGGGCTAGAAAGTCTCTGGCTACTGCACTTTCTGAAGGTTTTGTCAATATTGAATTGGGAACTAATAAGATTAATCCTTTGAAGCCGATGACTCGTGGCGACATTGCTTACGCTTTGAGCAAGTATTTGGAAAAGCAGTTAAGGCCTGGTTCTCTTCCGGTGCCTGACGAACCTCCGAATCGGGGTGTGGGAAGGTGAATTATTTTGAATTTTGGATTTTAGATTTTGGATTTTAAAATTATAATAACCTTCTCAACAGTTTACTGTTGAATGTTCCTGAGCGGTGCACTGAGCGCACTGAGCGTAGTCGAAGTGTCCAAGGGCTTTTTTCCTGCTATATGCAAAATCCCGGAGACTTGGTGACTGTAAAAGCAGCCATCAAACCCCCAGGATTTCAAGTTTTCCTCTTTAACCAAGGCTCAAATTATGCAAGCGTTAACTTACTCAGCAGTAGCCAATTCGGTACTAGCAGCGCCACGCTTCCGTGTCAGAGTATTAAAAAGCATTTGACCAACAGCTTTAATCAAATTGCCCTCTAATTCCATGAACATCTTCATATTCATGCCAAAAGCTGCATTAGCTTCATCCACAATTCGCTCTGCTGTGGCTTCGTCAATTGGCAATTCATTCATTGCTTGACGATAGTTAGTCTTGAATTCTTTTTCATCAGGAATATCGGCGAATTCATAGAAAGCAGTGCCTTCTCCTTCGGTAAGATTCATTCCCCGTTGGGCAATTCCCTTGAGGATTTGTCCGCCAGATAAATCGCCCAGATAGCGAGTGTAGGAGTGAGCGACTAAGAGTTCTGGTTCTGACGCGGAAATTTCGTGAATGCGCTTGATATAAGCTTTTGCTGAGGCTGACGGGGCTACTTGTTCGCGCCAGTTAGCACCGTGATAGTAAAGCAAATCTTGTTCTAAGCTGTGCTTCCGATTCAACTGGGAAAAGTAAATTTTTGAAATAACTGGATGCTGTTTTTGGCGCTCCATTTCCTCTTCCATCGCTGAGTAGACAAAGTAGAGGTTTCCGACTAATTTCCGGTAAGATGTTTTTTCTACAACGCCCTTTAAAAAACACTTGACAAAACCGACATTTTCTGCCATTGTGTGGGATTTTTTGGTTCCTTCACGCAATTTCGTCGCTAAATTGATGCTCATAATAAATTGTCCAACTTTCTATTTTCGTGGTGGTCGATGGATGCGCCAACAGTCTAAAAAATACCTAAGTTATTAGATTAGACTGATTTAATGAGAGATTGTATTAATTTTTATAACAAAAACTAGACTCGGCAGAAGGAAGTTCGGCAAGGGATTATGTAACGGATGTAACGGATGGGAGGAAGTTCGGCAACGGATTATGTAACGGATGTAACGGATGTAACGGATAGAAGGAAGAAGGGAGAGGGAAGAAGGAAGAAGGAATGCACGAACAGTTTAGTCAGCAGTCGTTAGCTAAGAGATGTCTCCCAAAAAGCCTGTGAAGAACAGGCAAGATGCCTGTTCCACAATAATTATGGGAGATGTCTAAGGACTAATGACTGCTGACTAATGACTAATGACTACTGACTAATGACTACTGACTAACTTAGATGTCTAAGTCAAGCATATTGAGTTTGGGGCCGTAGGTTTCGATGAATTCCCGGCGAGGTGCGACCCGATCGCCCATTAAGATCGTAAATATGCGATCGGCCTCAGCAGCGTCGTCAATTTCCACCCGTTTCAGCGTCCGAGTTTCCGGGTTCATCGTGGTATCCCACAACTGTGTCGGCATCATTTCGCCCAAACCTTTAAACCGCTGGACTGTGTAGTTGGCATTCGCCGGAAATTCATTGCGGATGAGAGCATTCCTTTCGCGTTCACTGTAACAGTAGTAATGATTGCGTCCCCGTTCCACTTTATAAAGAGGAGGACAAGCAATGTAGATGTAACCCTGTTCTACAAGTGCTCGCTGATAGCGATAGAAGAAAGTCAGCAATAGGGTGCGGATGTGGGCTCCATCTACGTCAGCGTCAGTCATGATCACGATATGGTGATACCGCAATTGCGACGGATCGAATTCTTCGCCTTTAATGCCCAAACCCAGGGCTGTAATTAACGATTGAATTTCGTTATTTTTGTAGATTTTGGCATCGTCGGTTTTCTCAATGTTGAGGATTTTGCCGCGCAAGGGTAGGATGGCTTGATATTGGCGATCGCGTCCTTGTTTGGCACTGTTGTGGACAAAAATCCCAGCACCTAATGCAAAGTTGTGGCTGTTAGGAACTTCGATGTCATAAACATCATAGCGTTCTTCTACAGGTTCGATCTTGACGACGCGGTGATTGTAGTTACGAATCGCTTCACGAGCATATACTGCATCACCTTCAAAGTAACGATCGCAAAAAGTTTCAAACTTCAACAAAGAGTTATCTTTTTCACGACGGCGATAATCGTTGTACATATCCAAATCCATCCAACCAGCATGAAGGTGAATCTTCTTCAACGCCGCCAGAGTTTTGCGGTAATAAGTTTCCTTCAAAGTTGCCTTGCGTTTCTGGCGAAACTCCGGTGTCCACTGTTCCTTCGTTTTTTCACGTCGCCAGTTCAGCAGATTCTCATCTTGCCATTGTTCTTTCGCAAGTTGCGAATGAGCCTCCCGCGCTTCAGGATTGTTAGCAAAATGATTGATGACTCGTTCCGACTGAGCCAAGCGGTTTTCTTCACTACTCCAATATTCTTGCTGCGCTTGATTCAACAGTTCCTGATTTTGCTCACGATAAGCTTCATGAGTGTCATAAAACTCGCGCCACTTCCTGGTCATGTAAGCTTTATACTCTTCATCTTCCCACTGAGCTTTCGCTTGTTCGGAGAGAATTTGTCGTGTTTCAGGCTGGCGCATTCGCTCCTTCATCATCGCCCGATATTCTTCGGTCATGTGAGCTTGACGGCTCTTTTCAATTACATCTGGCCGATGCAATGTTTTCTTAAGGTTCGCTCGGTGAAGAGCCAAGTGTTCCTGAGCAGGTAGCCGCTGAATATTGGTCGGATTGTTGTTGAGTTTATTAAAATCAACGTGGTGGCGATGATTGCCTTCTGATGACTCATAGACACCGTGTTTAAGGTTATAGAAATCCGATAAAAGATGAGTGTAAATCCACTTATCATTGTTGGGATTCCAAACCATTTCATAACCGTCAAGTCCCTGCCCCTTTTGATTTCTTTGAGACAATTTGCGGTTGAGAGGCATCAACGAATCTTCTGGTGTCAGCAATGCTGCTGCTCTGTAGCTGCCATCTCGCAACATGAATGGATGGTCGGGAGTACAAGTGATTGTCTCCCCATTGTCTAGCGTCAGTTTGATAACTTCAGCATTTGCTTTCGTCATCCGAGCGTTAGTTATCCGCTCAAATGCAATGTTTCCACTTTCGCGAATGGTGTAGCAAAAGTGTTCTTTACCTTCTGCTTGTTCGTCAACTATCTCTTTGATAGTTTTTGTGGTGCCGTCAGCCAATAATATTTCCTCTGAAGGAAGAAAACATCCGCCGGCTGAGTCCCCTTCGACGAGATATATCTCTGATTTAGAAGGGTCTCTGGAGCTGCAATCTGCCAGTTTTCCGGGCAATGGAGACGATTCTAAGACCGATTTGCGGCGGACTAAATCGCGGGCGCGACGGGCTGCTTCAGCGGCTTTAAATGCCTGAATTGCCTTTTCCAAAATAGCATCAGCTACTTGGGGACGAAACTCCAAATATTCGGTTAATACTTCGCCAACTAGGGAATCGACTATTCCTCGGACTTCAGTATTTCCCAGTTTAGTTTTAGTTTGCCCTTCAAATTCTGGGTCGGGAACTTTGACGGAAATAACGGCTGTTAAACCTTCCCGGACGTTTTCGCCGGCGAGGTTAGGTTCGTTTTCTTTGATTTTGTTGCGCTTACGGGCGATCGAATTCATCGTCCGTGTCAAAACAGCTTTCAAACCTTCTAAGTGCGTGCCACCATCAATCGTGCGAATATTGTTGGCAAAACCGAGAACGTTGTCGCTAAAAGCATCAACGCACCACTGCAAAGCGACTTCTATGTGGACGTTATTGCGTTCGCCTTGCACATAAATTACTTCTTCATGCAAAGGCTGTTTTTCGCGGTTCATGTAGGCGATATATTCCTTGATTCCGCCCTCATAACAGTAAGTTTCGACGCGAGATTCGTCACTTTTGAGCAGTTCCAAACGGTGGTCGCTAAAAGTAATTCTCACGCCCGCATTCAAGTAACCCAATTCTCGCAAACGTCCGGCGAGTATGGTGTAATCAAATTCAATGCCTGTGCTGAAAATTTGAGTATCTGGTAAGAAAGAAACTGAAGTGCCGCTGCGATCGCCTTTGCTGGGTTTTGCGTTAAGTTCGGTGACAGGATTGCCTCTTTCGTAGCGCTGTAAATGTTCTTTTTGGTCGCGCCAAACTGTGACTTCTACCCACTCGGATAAGGCGTTAACAACAGAAATACCTACACCGTGCAATCCTCCAGAAACCTTGTAGCCACCACCGCCAAACTTACCGCCGGCGTGGAGTACAGTCATGACTGTTTCTACTCCCGATTTGCCAGTCTTGGCGACGATGCCGGTTGGAATGCCCCGTCCGTCGTCTGTCACGGTAACGGAACCGTCGGCGTTGATGTCAACTTCGATGTGGGTGCAGTGGCCAGCCAGCGCCTCATCGATCGAGTTGTCAACAACCTCGTAAACTAGATGGTGGAGTCCTCGCGGGCCTGTTGTACCGATGTACATCCCCGGTCGTTTGCGGACTGCTTCGAGACCTTCGAGAACTTGAATTTGGTCGGCGCTGTAGCTGCTGGTCATACAAAATAGCTCCAATAATGAGGCTAAAGCCTCAAAAGCTTCTAAAATGGGAAAACTTCTAAAATTATAGCACGAAACTGTCAATGGCGATGCTAGGGCATTCTGAAGGGAAATTTATCGGGGGGATGGATGTCTTGGAGATGGGGAGATGGGGAGATGGGGAGATGGGGAGATGGGGAGATGGGGAGATGGGGAGATGGGGAGATGGGGAGATGGGGAGATGGGGAGATGGGGAGAGGACGGAATTCGATGATTTTGATTCATGGATTGGACAACACCAAGTTAAAGGGATATGTCTAGATTAATTACGATTTGTGGTGCGACGGCGACGGGGAAGTCTGGAGTGGCTGTGGCTGTGGCTTCGCGGTTGCGATCGCCAATTTTGAGTGCAGACTCCCGTCAAGTGTACCGCGAGTTTGACATTGGGACGGCAAAACCGACAAAGCCCGATCGCACTTGTGTACCGCATCACTTAATTGACATCTGCGATCCGACGGAAACGCTAACACTCGCAGACTACCAGCAGCAAGCTCAAAAATTAATTGCTGCTGTTGATTCTCCTGTGTTGTTGGTTGGAGGGACTGGGTTGTATATTAAGTCGATCGTCCGAGGTTTGAAAATTCCGAGAGTTGCACCAATACCAGAATTGCGATCGCAACTTGTCGAACTGGGTCAAGCTCAATGTTACCAGATGTTGCAGCAGGTCGATCGCTCTGCCGCCGAGAAAATTCACCTCAATGATTCAGTCAGAACTTTAAGAGCACTGGAAGTATTTTATGTGACTGGGCGCTCTATTTCCGAACAGCAGGGCGAAAATCCTCCAAGTTATCCTATTTTACAAATTGGCTTGGATTGTGATATGGAAGTTTTGGTCGATCGCATCAAACAGCGCACTGCACAAATGTTAGAATCCGGTTGGATTGCGGAAGTTGAATATTTGTGTCAGAAATACGGCTGTGATTTGCCACTATTGAATACTCTGGGATACCAGGAAATGAAACAATATTTGGCGGGTGACATTAAGCTTGAAGAAGCTAAAGAATTAACTATTTTGCACACGCGGCAATTTGCGAAGCGTCAGCGGACATGGTTTCGAGCATATCCTGAGATTGAATGGTTTGATGTTAGTTTGCCGGATTTGTGCGATCGGGTTTGGCGGAGAGTTGCAGAGTTTTGCGAACAATAAGGATTTTTTTTACCGCAGAGGGCGCAGAGGACGCAGAGAAGGAGTAAGGAGAGATGTAAGTATTATTTTTGACTTAGCAAAATCTCTCTAATTCTTTGCCGAAATAAACGCACAGCCGTCCGTTGTCCGATAGTTCTGCTTTGTTCGATGAAACCGGGAATTTCGGCAACGGGTAAAAAGGGGAAAGCTAAACTGCGATCGCACTTTTGATATTTCCCCTCCACAAGTTGATAAACTTGCAGAGATTGTCGCTGATATCTCCACAGTTCAGGAACTCCAAGAGCAGCATATAAGCCATCTTTATTAACAGAAGAATTCGTGTAGTCCGACTCTATTGCTAAATCAGGCGGCGGATCATTTGGTAAATTGATATTTCTACCTCTAACCACAGATTCATTTTGAATGTAGAAACAAGAATCAGGTTCGACAGCACGAGTTAAATCTTCTCGTTCGAGAGTCAGCGAACCGAGACTCCTAAGTTCAATTTCTAACTCATCTACAATAGCTTCCACAAAGCTTTCTATCAGTCGTTTGGGTTCTTCGTGTTCTTCTAGTGGCATCCTGATTTCTAATACTCCTCTATCGTAAGCAATTCTCCAAGCTCTATCATCCCCAACATCTGCCAGCAATGCCTTAAAAGTTGACCAACTGACAGATTTTAAAACAACTCGGTTTTCGGCTGGGGTAATTTTATGTTCGACAAGAGTTGATGTTGTTGTTACCATTTAACAATTCCTTGGTAGCTTCATCACTTTGAATTATAACAGAATAGCCAGATTCCCGACTTCTCAAAGAAGTCGGGAATCTCAAAGCCATCTATCAACTGTACAAGCTAGCGACATATTCGCCATAGCCATTATATGGCAAAGTCTCACGAGTTTCCCATGACCAACTATTGCCAGGGCCGACTACTCTTTCGCTAGCTTGTGACCATCGAGGGTGTGGTTTATCGGGTTCGACATTTGCCTCAAAAGCATATTCGTTAGGCCCGATTGTATTCCAAAAAGTCGCGGGTTGTTTTTCGACAAATTCAATTTTCACAATGGATTTTGCACCTTTAAAACCGTACTTCCAAGGAATTACTTGTCGCAGTGGTGCGCCATTTTGTTTAGGTAGTTTTCTGCCATACAAACCTGTGGCAAAAAATGCTAAATCGTTCGCCATTTCTTCGATTCGCATTCCCTCAGTATAAGGCCAAGGATAAAATTGCGAAAATACAGTAGCACCTTTTGTGATTTTTGGGTCGTAAAAAGATGTGAAGCGAACGAATTTTGCCTGCGATGTCGGCTCAACATCCGCCATCAGCAATTTCATCGGAAATCCGACCCAAGGAACTACCATTGACCAAGCTTCTACGCACCGAAATCGGTAAACTCGTTCTTCGATGGGGAATTTTTTTGCTAGTTCGTCAATATCGTAAGTGCGGGGATTTTTTACTAAGCCAGTTACTTCAACTTTCCAGTTTTCGGTTGGTAAGGCTTGGGCGGCTTCCCAAATAGATTTTGTGCCGCCGTATTCATAAAAATTGTTGTATTTTGTAGCTAAGGCTTCGTCAGTAATTGGTCGATCGACCTTCGCGAAAGCAGGATTGCGGATCAAGTCAGAATATGCTTGAGTTGCGGTGCGATCCAAAGCTGAGTTTGATCCAGAATTGCTCTTACAGCCCGCAAGTGGGAGGAGTGAAGCACTGACACCCGCGCCAATTAAATTGGTCATAAAGCGGCGACGGTTGAGAAAGACTGTTTCTGGGGTAATTTCTCCATCCAGAATTTCCCAAGATTTGGGGACGCGAATTAGTGGCATAATTAATAGTTAGAAGTTAGTAGTTCGCCAGTTGCCTAAAATATCAAACAGTCCTCAGCGATCGCAACGCAGTGGAATGGATATCTGGCAATCAATAACAGTATAACTCAATACCAGTCTCCCAAACCATCTGACGATTAATTGTGTCGAAAATCTGGGAAACAATTATTATAATATTAAGTTATTGCATTGATCTAATTTGTCCACAGGAAGCGGCACGCACCGCCCCGCTTTCCTCCCCCACCACCCAAAAGTATGATGGGGGTCTCCAGCGGAAAAACAGATGAGTTACTGCATCAATTCCCATTGTCAGAATCCCCAAAATCTCGATCGCGCTACAGTCTGCAAAAGTTGCGGATCGAATTTGCTGCTAAAAGGCCGCTACCGAGTCTTTCACACCCTCGGTCAAAATCTGGCTGGCCAGACATTCCTAGCCGTCGATGAAGACCAACCTTCAGCGCCCCGTTGCGTCATTCAACAATTTTTCGATCCAGAAATAGTCGCTGACGGTCAAAAACAACTAAATCGGACATTCCGCGCCTCAGCCTCAGTGCTCGACGAATTGGGAAAACATCCCCAACTACCAAAACTGTTGGCATCTTTTGAACTCGACGGCTGCCAATACTTGGTACAAGAATACATCGACGGCCGCAATTTTGCCGCTCAACTATCAGAAAAAGGCGTTTTCAACGAAATTCACATTTGGTATCTACTGAGCGAATTGTTGCCCGTATTACAATTTGTTCACGACAATCAACTGATTCACCGAGATATCAAACCCTCCAATATTATTCACCGCAAATCCCCCCAAACTGCAATCGCCTATGGGGCCTATGAAAATCAAGAGCCCTTATCCACCCAAAGTTCCGGGCGACTGGTTTTAGTCGATTTTGGCGCGGCAATTCCTGCAACAGGCGGCCCACTGAAAACAGACACAGTGACAGGTTCTGCCGAATAC
This sequence comes from Oscillatoriales cyanobacterium, assembly GCA_004294385.1. Classification (GTDB taxonomy): domain Bacteria; phylum Cyanobacteriota; class Cyanobacteriia; order Cyanobacteriales; family Microcoleaceae; genus Microcoleus. Next base: position 14,844 of record REAP01000061.1, read on the forward strand.
GCCGCCCCAGAACAAATTAAAGGTGAAGCCATTCCCAGCAGCGATATCTACAGTTTGGGTGTCACCTGCATCCATTTGTTAACAGGAATGTCACCCTTTGATTTGTTTGATATCAAAGCAGATAGTTGGGCCTGGCGAGATTATTTGAAAGTGCCGATTTCGGGGAGACTAGGACGCATTTTAGATCAAATGGTGCACCGCGAAACCTCGCAACGCTATCGCACAGTCTCGGCAATTCTCCAAGATATGAAACACGGCCCCACACCCGTGGATATCATTCTCAGCAAGCCACAGTGGACTGTGGGCGCTTGGGCTGGGGCGCTTGGTTTTCTGGTATCGCTGGTTCTCGGTTCTCGCTTACCATCTCCACAACCGCAGGCTTTCACCTATCAAGAACCTGCTGCTATTCCTGAAATCAAGTTCAATCCCCCGCCAATGCAGGATTTCAATGGTCAGGAATCGATCGCACCTACGGCGGTACGAACTCTGGCAACTCTGGACAAAAACCCCGTGTGGGCGGTAGCTGTTACTCCCAACGGTGTGATAGTCAGTGGCAATAATGATGGGACTATTCACCTACGAAACAAAGATAGTGGCAAAGTGTTGAAGACTTTGAGAGGACATTCGGCCCCAGTGTGGGCGGTGGCTGTTAGTCCCGATCGCACAACCATTGCCAGCGCTAGTGCTGATAATACAATTAAATTATGGAATCAGTACACCGGCAAATTGATTCGGAGTTGGGACGGACACACAAATGGTGTGTTTTCGGTGGTTTTCAGTGCCGATGGTAGCACAATTGCCAGTGTTGGTAAAGACAAAACTTTGAAGTTGTGGCAAGTAGACGACGGAGTTGAGTTGGAAACTTTTAAAGGGCTGGCTGACGAAGTAGAGTCAGTAGTTTTCAGTCCCGATAAAGTAACTTTAGCTACTGGCAATAGCGATGGTATTATCAAACTTTGGAATTGGCAAACTGGGGAATTGAAACAGACTTTCACAGGTCATTCTGAGGAAGTTACGTCTCTTGCTATCAGTCCAGATGGTAAAACTCTTGCCAGTGGTAGTTGGGACAAGACTGTACAGCTTTGGGATATCAGTGCTCATGAGTCTCAGCAGCCTAGGGAGTCTCAATTGCCGATTTTTGAGAGTGCTTTCATTTACGTTGAGTCTCCTGACTTCAATTTAGAAATCAAGGCTAATAATGAATCTAGGCAGCCCAACAGTTCTCTATTGCGGACTTTGATAGATCATTCTGATCCTATTCAGTCTCTAGCCTTTAGTCCCGACGGGAACAAGTTGGCCAGCAGCGATTTGAGTGGAACTATCAAGCTGTGGCAGACACAATCTGGCGAAATTACTGCTACGCTTAAGGAGCATTCTACCTTGGTGAAACTGGCTTTTAATCCTCAAGATCAAACTCTGGTCAGTGGCAGTTTTGATGATACGATCAAGGTGTGGCAGGTGTCTCCTTAATTGGGCAATAGTCCCGCACATTTTTAGGCAACAGGCAAGATGCCTGTTCCACAAAAGTCCCGCACCTTTTTAGGCAACAGGCAAGATGCCTGTTCCACAAATACTAAATTTGATTGTGAGGTGGGCGGGTTATCCTGCCCTGACTCACCTCACCCACTTTCAATATTTAATCAATAACAATTAAACCTGTATCAAGATGGAAATAAACCAGAATCCGCTCGAATTCCTAACTGCCAAAGTCCAAGAAACTGTTGCCGAAACCCAAAATTTAGCTAATCAAATTGGTGCTAAAATTGAGGAAAGTGCAACTGTAGTTACGACGTTCATAGAATCAGCGCCAAGTTCAATTTTGAGTGCTGGGGCGATCGCAACTCAGGAAGCTTTCAAAGTAGCACACAACATCCGTTTTGAGAACCTGCCAACAACTCTGCAATTCAAATTTGCTAGGGCTGGTGTGCGTGACGGAATGCGAAATGTTCAAGAAGCAGCAAAAGTGTTTGAATCTATACCCGCCCAAATTCGTGCCCAAGGCCCAGAAGCAATTCGCAACTTCTGTCAAGATAAAGATTGGAGTCACATCCAAGCACACGTCAATGGAGGCGGTAGCGAAGCTGCTAACGGGATTTTTGAACATTTCCGAGTAAATCGGGCTCGTGGTGGTGTAGACATGACTGCGGCCGAATTAGCCGTCGCTAAGCAGGTTTTAGCGGATGCAGCGTTTAAAGCAGCAGTTGCCGAAATTGTTGGGGCTGCAATGAAAGGGGCGATCGCAGCAGCAGTAATTGAGTTAGTATTTTCAATCTTAGAAAACTCCCTGTTGTGCGTTGAAGGCAAAATTACCCAGTCAGAGTTAGTCGAACAAGTCGCCACCAGCACTGCCAAAGCTGGCATTGCTGGCGGTGTAATTACTGCTATTCTGTTAACACTCTGCATGATATTCCCCCCGATCGCAGCGCTGTTAGGTGCAACTACGATACCATTGGCGATCGCAGGTATTGGTTTTATGGGAATTCGCGCCTGGGAAATCTTTTGTCATGGCGATCGGCTATTTGGTATTACTGAACAAACACAAAAGTTTCTGGGAATGACTGAAGTGACAACTGAAGTAAAAGTATAAGATCAATATACTACTCTTTGCGCTCGACAGAAATAGTTAAATGAGCGACAAATACTCCAACAGTCGCCAGTGTAGCAGCAACTGGAAATATAATTGCCCCTGCAACAGAACCCACCAATCCCGCCATCATTGGAATGTCTATCAGAGTTTTACCTTGGGAGTTTTTGATGACGATGCGACGGAGTTTTCCTTGTTCAATTAGTCCTTTGACTTTGGCAAACAAAGAGTCGCCACTAATTGTAAATTCTTCGACTCTGACTTTTTCCTCGGTTGAAAACCCTGAAGTGAATAAAGGAGTTTCAAGTGTTTGGTTTGTGCTATCTGCGACGGCTACAGTTTCGTCTTGGAGAATGGTAACTTGTTGTTCTAGTTGTGAGTTCATTTTTTGTAATGGCGGGTGAAAACCAGCCGTTTAATTTCTATACTCTGATCATCTGTGATCGCAACTAGCAACGACAGGCAAGAAAACCCTACAATCTGGATGCGTACTTTCCACCCCCGCATTCTTATTCAAAACTTTATGACAGAAGGAAGTTCGGCAACGGATTCTGTAACGGATGTAACGGATGGATGGAAGAAGGAAGACTATCATGTTTGAGTGCAACCAGAATTGATATAAAATGAGAGGCAGAGCCTCTGGATCTACGTTACCAGGCCAGAGCGTGGTAACGAGTAGACGAGCGTGGTAACGAGTAGATGCCCAATTCCCTATGCCCAATTCCCTATGCCCAATTCCCGTCTTTTATTTATGTCGAATTAGTTCGTAAATTTCCACATAATCTTTAGCTGGATATTTCCACGAATTGTCACAATTCATGCCTTGAACCATGAGTTGTTCAAATTCATCATGATAGTCATACCACAATCCGATCGCCCGATCCATTGCCGATTCCAAAGCATAGTAGTCGCTTTGGTAAAATACATAGCCGTTGCGTTCTTTAGGCAGGTGGCTGGTATCATAATCGCGATCGAACACAGTATTCACCAAACCACCAACTCCCCGCACCACAGGCACTGTCCCATACCTCAAACCAATCATCTGAGTCAGTCCGCAGGGTTCGTAATTGCTGGGAACCACAATTAAATCTGAACCTGCATAAATTAAATGGGAAAGTTCCTCATTGAAACCGAGTTCCAAATGGCAGTCTGGATTGTCATTTAAAACCAGTTTTTCATGCTGAAAATGTGCATTAATTCCGGCTTCTGTGGCTGAGCCTAAAAGCACAAATTGTGCACCTTTGTTGAGAGCATAATAAATTGCATGATGGAGGAGATGAACACCTTTTTGGTCATCTAAACGACCGATAAATGCAACAATTGGCTTGTCAACATCTCGTAGTAAAAGCCGATCGCGCAAAGCCTGTTTAGTTTTGGCTTTTCCTGCCAAATCTTCCTGAGTGTAATGGTCAGGAATGTAGCGATCGCTTTCGGGATTCCACACATCATAATCGATACCGTTGAGCACCCCGCGAAACTTGTCTTGATACAAATGCAAAGTGTGCCCCAAACCGTAGCCAAACTGACCCAGATGAGCTTCCCAAGCGTGGTGTGGCGATACCGTGGTGACAAAGTTCGAGTAAACAATGCCACCTTTCATAAAGTTGATGGCAAAAGGGTTAAAGTTATCTTGGAGGCGATCGTACTGAAAATAATAATCCTCTCGATACAAACCGGTTGCTTGCAGAACTTCACTACCGCCCATACCTTGATGTTTGAAATTGTGAATGGTATAGCAGACTCGCTGATATTCCATCCAATTGTATTTGTAGATTTCAAACAACATGACAGGAATCAAACCAGTTTGCCAATCGTGACAATGGATAATATCAGGACGTTTATTGCTTCTGAGCAAAAATTCCAAAGAGGCTTTGCTAAAGAAAGCAAACCGCATATTATCGTCATTGCAACCGTAATAACAGCCACGGTTAAAAAAGCTGTCTTGAGAGTGGGACTCAATGAAAAAACACAAAAGTCCGTGAACCCAGCCACAATACACAGTACAGCGGATTTCGCCACCGTACCAAGGCACAAACAAATCCTCATAGGCAACGTGAAGTCCCCAAATGTGGTCGTACCTCATGCAGTCGTACTTGGGTAGAATGATCTCGACGGTGTGGCCGGAATTCTGCAATTCCCGACTCAAACCATAAACGACGTCGCCCAAGCCTCCTGCTTTGATGACGGGGGCGCATTCAGAGGCAATTTGTACGATGTACATTTTTCTTGTTAACTCCTATGTGAATCAAAAAAATATTTTCTTAACTTGACAAAGTATCTGTTTTTACGCAGTTAAGCAAGTTTGACTAATGACTAATGACTAATGACTAATGACTAATGACTAATGACTAATGACTAATGATTATCGATCGAGCTTTCGCTGAATTTGCCTCAAAGATTGGTACATTTCTGGCAAACGATTGTAGACGGCTGCGGCTTTCAGAAATAGTTTGTGGGGAATTGCTGGCACCCCAGTCACGATCGCCCCTGCGGCAACATCACTATGAATTCCCGCTTTGGCTGTCGCGATCGCCCCATCTCCAATTTTAGCTTGATTAGCAATCCCAACTTGCCCAGCCAAAATGACATTATTGCCAATTTTGACCCCCCCAGCCATGCCAACATGAGCAGCAAACGCGCAATTTTTTCCAACTTGACAGCCGTGACCGACGTGTACTAAATTGTCAATCTTGGTATTTTGACCAATGCGGGTTTCTCCAACAGCGGGTCTGTCAATGGTGCTGTTGCAACCCACCTCAACCCCGTCCTCCAATACCGTGCAGCCAGACTGCTCCATTTTCACCCACCCTGTCGCTGTCGGCACGAACCCAAAACCTTCGCTCCCGATCGCCGCACCACTATGAATCACGCAATTTGCCCCGATGCGAGTACGTTCGTGAATGACACAGTTAGCGTGTAAAACAGTACCTTCACCGATTTCTGCATCTGGGTAAATTACCACATTTGGGTGAATGCAAACATTGCTGCTAATTTTGACTCCGGGCTGAATCACAGCGTTGGGGCCGATATAGACATTTTCACCAATTTGTGCTGTGGGGTGAATGGTGGCTGCGGGATGGATTTCTGAGGTTGGGCGAAACGGTTGATAAAAAAGGGCGATCGTTTGAGCAAACAGCAGTCGCGGATCGGGTGCGGCGATCCAAGCTATATGGCGATCGGCACATTCAGCCTGGAGACTTGCATCTAAGGGCAGAATTAAGGCAGAAGCATTTGTCGATGTTGTATGAGAGGCAAATTTAGCACCTTCTATGTAGCTGATTTTGCCTAATGCAGCTTCATCAATTGGGGCCGCGCCAGTAATTTCTGGATCTGTAGCAACCGACGCTGTGAGTGTGCGACTGCTGGCTAAATTCAGTTTTTGTACGATTTCGCTAAATTTCATCTATAAAAATTGGTTGTTAACAGGGATTTACCACTGTTAAAATTACCAGGTTTGGAGCACTGTCTGAGCAGTTGGCATAAACAGGACTTACCGACTCCGACCAAAGAAACCGGGTTTTTCTGCAATCTGCGGGCTACAAGCAAGTATTTTCGTAAAAAACCCGGTTTCTAGGGCCCCATGCGTCCAGGACTACAGAATAGCAAGAGCCCCAACTTTTTTGCGAAGTCGGGGCTCTAACAGGCATTATTTTTCGCAGCTATTGTACAGAAACTGCATCGACGTCAACGGTGCTGGCTTTAGCTTCAGAAGGACTGCTGGTGGCTTCAGATGCTGAATTTGTCTGAGTTTGGCGGGATTTGAAATAGTCGATCGACATTTGGGAAATTTCCGAAATCAGCAGCACAGCAATAGCCACATCGTCAATTTGTCCGATGACGGGAAGAAAGTCTGGCGCAATGTCGATCGGGCTTACCAGATATGCCATAGTTCCCAGGATAATCCACCAGCGGTACTTGGGGTTACGGATTGTGTCGCGGTACCAATTATAAACCGATTGTATAGAAAAGTTCATGGGGTTGTCCTCTACTTATATTTTCTATCTTGACTGATTGTCGCTCGAAACGCTTGTGGAGATATCCCCCCTAGGGTTGGGAAGAGAATTCTACCTGGGAGTATTGGGAATTGGGTATTGGGAATTGGGTATTGGGAATTGGGAATATCGCTTAAACCATTAGCTACCCTTGCTGTTCTTGCATTTCCAACAACTGAGGAATAGTCACAAACCGATACCCCTCCTTTTTCAAACCAGCAATCATCTCCGGTAAAGCTTTAACCGTGCGAGATCGATCGCCCCCACCGTCGTGCATCAACACAATCGCACCCGGTTTCGCACCTTTCAACACATTCTCCACAAAAGCTTCTGGTTGAGCGCGCGGATCAGTATCGGCAGAAGTTACCGACCACATTACCACAGAATAATTCTGCTCTTTGGCATATTTGGCTAGACCATTATTCAACACTCCCCCCGGCGGGCGAAAGTAAGTTGTCTTAACACCCGTTGTTTCGTAAATAAGTTTGGCGGTGCGATCGATTTCATTCGCCACCGTCGCCGCATCCATTGAATCGTACCAATGATGCCACGTATGATTGCCGATCGCATGACCTTCAGCCACAACTCGGCGAGCAATTTCAGGAGAATTTTCCAGAGATTTACCTATCCAAAAAAATGTGGCTTTCACATCATTTTGCTTGAAAATATCTAGCATTTGTTCCGTCGTTTCCGGCCATGGGCCGTCATCAACCGTTAACGCAATAACTTTTTCAGAGTCGTTGACGCTTGCTTCAAAAATAGTTTTTCCTTGAAATGGTTCCGGTGGGACAAACGTCAGGCGTTTCTCTTTGGATTCTAAGATAGTGAGAAGTTGTTCAATTGTGCGATCGAGATTAAACCCTGTTTGATTTTCTCCTACCTGATTAACTAACGGATTTATGGTTAAAAATTTATTAACGTTCTGCACCTGGGCCACAGCATTTGCCGGATTCTCATTTATCGGTAATCCCGGCAGAAACGTACCGATGGCAAAGCTAATCGCGACACCTGCAAGTGCGATCGCGACAAAACGCCATTTTTTTCGCAGTCTTTGAAAAAGATGATTTCCGCTCACTTGACATTCCTTTGACTCCACACTGCCCCATATGATAAACGCAATTATGGTCAAAAAAACCAAAGCTGATCTAATAAATAAATTATCCCTGCTTATTCCTTGATCGCCACAGAGATTCGGCGTGTACTACAGATACAGCATCGGATTTACCCAACGCCACACAACCAGTTTCGTTCTCGGATGTCTTAATAGATAAGGATTACAGCCAAAGCCGATACCACACTCTCCCCCCTTCGCAGCAGTGTTTCAAAAAAAAGTTGTATTACCCCCTTGACAGTATTGTAGTACCTAATGTAGTATAAATATATAGCGAAGGGAAAGAGCCTCAAAGCTTTATCCCAAGAGCAATATGAACTTTGAAAACTGAATAGATAATTAACAATGTTACATAAATCTGGACATTGGCGGTGTAGACTCCGGCAACAATAACTCCCTTGAGTTGTAGTACGCGGAATCAACCGCCACCCCGTCCAAACAGAAATCTTGTGGGGCTGTAGCTCAATTGGGAGAGCGTCGCTCTGTCACAGCGAAGGTAGCGGGATCAAAACCCGTCAGCCCCGTCAAGGAATTTTAGATTTTGGATTTGGGATTTTCGATTGGGGGATTTAAGATTGGAAGTTTTGATTTAAAATTTTCAATTTAAAATTGACTCAAATTTCCAGCAAGAATTCTTCAATCCAAAATCCCAAATCCAAAATCGATAGTCCCGTAGGCAAATTGGTTTAAGCCGTCACCCTCTCAAGGTGAAGATTGCGAGTTCAAACCTCGTCGGGACTCCCAGGTTAGGTTGCCGAGTGGTTCAAGGCGTCGCTCTGCAAAAGCGATTTTCGTGAGTTCAAATCTCACCCTAACCTTTGTTCCTATTTATTAATAGGAGCAATCTCAAATCTGAAATTTCAAATCAGATAACATTGCAGTGTAGCTTAATGGTAAAGCCCCAAACTCATAACTTGGTAATTGCGGGTTCAATTCCCGTCACTGCTACCAATGCAGGGATGATGTAACTGGCAACATCTCAGTCTCCAAAACTGATTTTCTGAGTTCAAATCTCAGTCCCTGTGCCAATTTATAGTGCTGTAGGCAAATGGTTTAAGCCGCTTGGTTTTCACCCAAGTGATTGCGGGTTCAACTCCCGTCAGCACTTCTTATAGGTCGTTGGCAGAATGGTTTTGCAGCCGCCTTTTAAGCGGACGGATCGAGGTTCAATTCCTCGGCGACCTACCAAATTTCCTATCTTGGGTTGGCCCTCCTACTGGCGTGGGTAGCTGTCTGTAAAACAGTAGCTTAAAGCGTTGCTGGTTCAATTCCAGCCCGACCCATTTGTAACTGTATTATGACTTACACAAAAAACCCGGTTTCTGAGAAGAATTTTGCATCTCTACGAGAGATATTAAGATAGAAACCGGGTTTTTTACCCCCTTGGGTAAGTCCTGTGTATTTAATATGCAGTTGCAATCTTGAGAATGAGTTGTAACTGGACAACATCTTAGTATGCAAAACTAAAGATTTGAGGGTTCAAATCCCTCCATTCTCGCTACGGAGAAGTGGCCGAGCGGCTCATGGCACTTTCCTGCTAAGAAAGAGCGGTTTAACACCCGTCGTGGGTTCAAATCCCACCTTCTCCGTTCCCCCCCGATAACTCAGTTGGTAGAGTGCTTGTTTGAAGAACAAGAGGTCGTCAGTTCGATACTGACTTGGGGGACTCCGTTGCCTCATAGCTCAATTGGTAGAGCTGCACGCTGTTAACGTGATGGTTGTAGGTTCGAGTCCTACTGAGGCAGCCATTTTACACAAGGTTAAAAAGTTGGTAAAGCATAGTGCAGATCTCAATTTATAATAATAATTAGTTGAGTTCTACACTTTTAATGAAATACACCAAAGAAATCTTGGAATAAGCTGTTAAAAATTCATTATCTATCAGTGGGGTTTTAAGGCAACTTGGTATTTGCAGGTGGTGGAAGTCCTGGTCACATAACTAGGCGGATTAAAGAGTTGGGGATTGATACCTCTCACTTTAAACAATCAGAGCAAAGTTTGAAATGGCTTAACCCCAAAAAGCCTTGGCAAGAAATTTTGGTTTTAAGTTCTCGCGATCGAAGAACACAAGCATTCCAACTGAGAAGAGCATTAATGGAGATGGGGAGAGAGTATAAATGCGAAAACAATAAATGTTTGGTTCAAAATGAGTGGTTAGGAAACAAGTTAGTTTTAGACATAGATCATATCAATGGAAATTGGAAAGATAATAGACCAGAGAATCTCAGATTTCTTTGCCCTAACTGTCACAGACAAACTGAAACTTATGGAAGTAAACGCAGAGTTACAGAACCAAATAATTACATAGCTCACCAAAACAAGAGAGTTCCTCATCTGAAAGCCAGAAAAGTTGAGCGTCCCTCTAAAGAAGAGCTAGAAAAAATGATTTGGGAAAAACCAACCACTTCCTTAGCAAAAGAATTTGGTGTAAGTGGCAAAGCAATAGAAAAATGGTGTAAAACTTATGGGGTTCAGAAACCGCCAAGAGGATATTGGAGCCGAAATAAAAAATATTAAATATCTCAATATTTAGTAAGTTGAGTAAATGTTATTGGGAAGTCGCCTAATTGGCATGGCACCGCTCTTTGAAAGCGGAACAATGCAGGTTCAAACCCTGCCTTCCCAGTTCTGCTATTACCAAAGCAGATCAATTAAACTCCTGTAGCCCAATTGGCAGAGGCCACAATTTCAAAAATTGTGTTGTGTGAGTTCAAATCTCACCAGGAGTACCAAATTTTCTACTAAGTTTCTACTTGCTCCTGTGGCGGAATTGGCAGACGCGGCAGACTTAAAATCTGTTCTATTTTGATTGTGAGTTCGAGTCTCACCTGGAGCATGAACGGGATGTGGCGCAACTTGGTAGCGCGGTGGCTTTGGGAGCCGAAGGTTGCAGGTTCAAATCCTGCCATTCCGACTTTACCTCTGTGATGTAATTGGAAAACATCGCTCGCTTAGAACGAGTGTTTTGCTGGTTCGAGTCCAGTCAGGGGTATTGGGTATCAAAACCCAAAAATGCGATCGATTTTGCTCTTGTAGCCCAATTGGTAGAGGCGCTAGACTTAGGATCTAGTTAGTGCTGGTTCGATGCCAGTCAGGGGTATTTTGGTGATAGTGCGGGTGAAGTAGCCTGGGTAGGCTTGGAGGTCTCATAAGCCTCTTCATAGCAGGTTCAACTCCTGTCCCCGCCACCAAAAAGGCAGGTGTGATGTAACTGGCAACATGAGGCTTTTGTAAAGCTTTCTTGCGAGTTCAAATCTCGCCATCTGCTTGTAACTACGCTAGAGATCTTATATGGTGCAACGGTAGCATCTGAGTCTTCCAAACTCGCGATACGGGTTCGAGTCCCGTTATCCGCTTGACTAAAAACGAGGTTTTATTCAATGGAAATCCAAACTTGGCCGAGTATCGAATTGCTGTATAATCTTCGCCGGAGTTTAGAGATTGCTGGGGAAACTCCTAAGCTAACTTATCGGGCTAAAATTAAACTCGACGGTACTAATGGTGGCATTCAAGTCTTTACCGATGGTACTGTTGCTGTCCAAAGTCGATCGCAGATAATTACACTGGAAAACGACAATCTCGGCTTTGCTCGCTGGGTTAGTAAAAATATCGATTTTTTCGCTCAGTTGGCGAGTGACGAACACGCAACTATTTTTGGAGAATGGTGCGGTAAAGGCATTCAGAAACGGACGGCTATATCTGAGTGCGATCGCAAAATTTTCGCGGTTTTTGCGGTACAATTTGGTGGCGATTATGGCAAATTAGCTAAACTGGAAATTCGTCCCGACAAAATCGCTGAATTTTTGCCAAAACATCCCGATATTTTTGTGTTGCCTTTTTATGGGGAACCGATTATTGTAGATTTTGGCGATCGCAATCAACTCGCATCGGCTGTCGAAATCCTCAATCAAGCCGTTAATACTGTTGAAACCCTCGATCCGTGGGTGAAAGAAACCTTTGGTATCGAAGGGATTGGGGAAGGATTGGTGATGTTTCCCGAAAACAATGAACTTGCAGAAAGACTATCTTATTCGGAACTGCTGTTCAAAGCAAAAGGTGAAAAACACCAAGCAGTCAAAACAAAACAACCAGTGCAAATGGACCCGGAAGTTGCTCAGAGTATTGACGATTTTGTGAATCTTTTTGTCACACCCGCTCGTCTGGAACAAGGCGTAACAGAAGTTGGGTGCGGTCAGTTTGAGATAGACAAAATCGGAGCTTTTTTAAAGTGGTTTAATGCTGATGTGCAGAAAGAAAGCTCTGCCGAATTAGAGGCGGCTAAACTAACATGGAAAGATGTTAACAAAGCAGTGATGAAAGCAGCTAAAGAATGGTATCAAGACAAGTCTAAATCTTTGTAGATGTTGGATTTTTCCTAATTATTGTAGGGGGCGCGTTCGCGACAATAATTGCCTAAAATATACAATCTCATAAACCCGCCCCCGCCCAACGAAAAATCCCGATCGATCGACTGAAAATGATATTAATTAGGGCTGGCGCATAAATCAAAGAAACCGGGTTTTTCACCTAATCTGCCGGTAACAACGAAGTATTTCGCAAAAACCCGGTTTTTGGCCACCCCTGCGTAAGTCCTGTTAACAAAAAACATGGGAGTGTAACTCAACTGGACAGAGTGTCGAGCTTCTACCTCGAAAGTTGTGGGTACCGCTTCGCGGAAGCAAGCTACGAGTCCTACCACTCCTGCTGAATGGGTTCGTAGCTTAATTGGAAAAGCATAGCACTCGTTATTTCAACTAGCGACGACGTACTCATTATCGTACTATATTGTTTAGTAAAGACTGAAAACACTACTAATGCCTAAAAAATCTAAGTACACCAAAGAGCTTTTAGAGCCAATCGTCAGGGAAAGCATTACCCTTGCTGAGGTGCTTCAAAAATTGGGTCTGGGAAAAACAGGAGGGAATCGCAGGAATATTAATTCGCAAATTAAAAAATTAGGAATTTCTACTCAACATTTTGTTGGGGTTTCTTGGGCTAAGGGACAAACTGCTAGTAGTAATCCTGCAATTTGGCGCAATCGAGCTAAGAATACATATCCTGATGAGGAGGTATTTGTAGAGTGTTCAACTTATAATGGTGGCCCTAAGTTGACAAAAAGATTAATTCAAAAAGGTTGGGATTATAAATGTAATGAATGCGGGATTGATCGGTGGAGAGATCAGCCCTTAGTTTTGCACCTAGATCACATCAATGGAGTTCACGATGACAATCGATTAGAAAATCTCAGGTTTTTATGTCCAAATTGCCATCAACAAACAGAAAATTGGGGTAACAAAAATCAAAGAGTAAAGCAGGCAATAGACAACCAAGTATTAGAGACACGTATTTTTCCAGAAAATGCGAGTATAAATGATTTTGCTAATGAAACAAAAGAAATAAAAGTAAGAATGAAGAAATGTAGATCTCCAAGAATCAACTCCAGAAAAGTTGAGCGTCCTTCTAAAGAGGATTTACAAAGGCTGGTCTGGGAAAAACCAACTACTCATATAGCTAGAGATTTTGGTGTTAGTGACAAAGCAGTAGAGAAATGGTGTAAAGCTTATGACATCGAGAAACCTACTAGGGGTTACTGGGCAAAACAAAGTCAAAATAATAAAGGTATGCAAGGCCAAAAGGAAAGTAGCTAATTTGCAATTACCGAAATTTTGGTTCGACTCCTATAGATATCCAATGAGAGTTAAGTAAACCAGTGTATTAACTTTAGACTAAATTATAGCATGATTAATAAGGAAGATGCCGCTGAATGGCCGGCAACTGGTCTTGAAAACCAGGGTACAGGTAACTGTAAGGGTTCGATTCCTTCATCTTCACTCTAACAATTTTGAGTAAAATATAAAAGCAGCGAACTGGGGCAGCACCAGCGGAGGGGTAAAACCCTCTAAAATCTCGTGCAAGAGATAGCTGCTAATTTTTGAAATTAACAAGCTCCGCAACAAGTTCTTTAAACAACAATTTAACTGCTTTAGCCGCCACACGCGATCGGACCAACCGCACCGGCCGTCCACTAAGTTTTTCCGCATCCATAATATCACCCAGCCGTGAGCCAATATCATTAGCAAGCCGACACCGCTGCGGTTCAATTCTGGTAAAAATCCATTGCCACAAAGCTCTGCGACACAAATCACTGCCACCGCTGACTTTTGATTTTTGCAAATCACCACTACTTTCCTGAGACGGAGCATAACCGAGCGCTTTCATAAAACGACGCAGTGACAAATGTCGTTTAGTCGGTTTGCCCGATCGCCTACCTTTGCGAATTTTGATATCAGGTTTGCCGTCAGCAGCAAGATAATTCTCAAACGGATAAATCTGCGACAGCAGCAGCGCTTCAACTCGACGACCAAAACCAAACCGGGCGAAAACCTTACGGTACGGTAAAAACTGCGGTTCGCTAACTTAGAAAGCTCAAACTCAAGCACCATTTCCTCGCGCTGAATGTCACAAATTCGCGCAGCATGGCGGCGAAGTTCATCCGTAATTCCCAAGCCGATCGACCTTTCCAGCATCAAATCATACTTAACTGACTGACGTTGACTACAAAGCCACCCCCATAACAACGGTACTTTTTCACCCGATCGGACCGATCGCACAAACGCCGCCTCTGGAAACTGCCACGCCAAATCTTGCCGAGCACGGTTGATGATTGGCGATTGTACGCGGTTGAGATGAGATAGTCGAAGTACCAAACGGCGAATTTCGACAATAGTTTGCGATCGAACCTGAACAAACCGACGAGAAACATCTAGATAATCCCAACCGTAAATAGCCAGTGCTAAAGCATCCGCATCATCGTCTTTGTCAGGCAAACCAAGATGATGTTCACGAAAGGATCGAAGTTCTTTATGACCGACAAGTCGAACTTCTACGCCAGCCCTAGCAAGCTGAGTACCCCACAAAACTTGATAGTTAACCCCCGTAGGTTCCATCACCGCGATTGTGTTAGTCAAATCAGTGCCAATTAGTGCCAATAGTCCACGAATCCCAAAAGCTGTAGCTTCAAACTTATGAAAATCACAATCATAATAAAATTGTCGAGGTTCGGTTGGTTTCTCTGTCAGAAGACAAGCAGAAACTGAGGCCTTACTAATGTCAAGTCCAAGAATTTGCATTCAATTTTAATAGGTGATAATTGTTCCAAATTCCCATAGCAAAGCTTATGAATCACCCAAAGGCCACATGAGCCTAATTCACTCTTAAAGCTATAAATTGCAGGGAATTTACAATCAATCAAGTAGTGACCGAGCTTACGAAAATAAAAAAGCCATAACAGCTTGTTTCGTTTGTAAAGCCCTAAGTCACAACTCGATTAATCGACGGATGATTTGGACTCAATCCGCGACTCCTATTATTGGAGTTTCAATTGTCGAGTCAACAATATCATCAGGCGGTGGTTAACTGTAAGGCAAGTCATATTCAGTAAAATCATCATTACCAAATGAAATTGCAGTTGAAAGAACTTGTTGATATTGCTCAAATTGGCGCTTCCTAAAGCAGGACAGCTTGACTAATGGTTTAACAGTTGGCTGTTGACTATCAAATAATTCACTTAGAACCCAATCATCAACAATCAATAAATCCCAGATTTGACGAAGGGACTTAAATTTGCGTCGCAAAGAAAAACCCATGCTAAGAAGCCAGCCACCACCTTCAATCTTAGAAATCTTAGAAATGTCCAAAAGAGCAGCACGAGCAAGAAGTAAAACCCTTCTAAAACTAGGGCGCATAACCGGAGTAATATCCTTAGCTTGTCGAATCGTCAAATTGCTATCACGAACATTTTTTTCAAGCTCTTGATTCAAAGAGTGAAGTCTGTCAATCTCAGTGTTAGCAATCTCAAGTTGTAGTTTGAGATGTCGAAGTTCTTCTTCAGAATTCATATTCAAATCCCCACAAAAGTCAAAAGTTAAAATTCAGGCATAATAGCATCATCTTCATAATCATCGTCATCATTGTCATAATCATCAATATCAACAATTTGAACTTTAGATTGAGACAACAAAATTGGCGAAAGTATTGTCAATACACAAAAAATTGTCACCAGCAGAAACACCAAACTGCTGCAAAAAAATCTTCAAACGCTGATATTGCTTAGTAGCACGATGCAATAATCGCTTGTTAGTGGAAAGTCTAGATTGAATAGAAGAAAGTTGAGATTCTAAATCGGACAATTCAGAAGCAATACGAGCTTGAGACTGTAATTTCTCAAGCAGTTCGTTAATTTGAGGTAGAAGCCGATCATAAGCATCAGACAAGTTATCGCAGTCGGAAGAAACTTCGACAAAACCATCGACTTCATGCTTGGACCAAGAATTAAGTTTGTAAACGGGAACAGAGATTTTTAGGATAGCCATAAATTATTGATTGGTTGATTAGATTGAAAAAAGCGATCGCCCAAAAAAGCCTTAAGGCAATCGCGCTATACAGATTAAGATGGGTAATAAAAAACAAGTTCATCAGTTTACGACATCACCTCCTGGGGGAGCTCGCGCACTCAAAACAATTGCGGTGCGAGCAAACTTTTTGATGCTAGACCGATCGCCCTGAACGACAACCATCGACGGAAAACTTGGAGGTTTGGGTTTGGATCGGCGCACACCGACACCGGCAGTCGGAGGTTCTTCATTGCCGTTTGTGCGATCGCACCAAGCATCAAAAGTTGGGATGGAAAAATTGTAAGTGCTAGAACTTTCGTTAACGCAGCCCTTGGCAAAAATCGCCGATGAAAATTCCATCACTTCGGAAGGTTCTGCCAGTTCGTAGTCGGCTTGATAAATGAAGGAATCAAGGGAAACTTCCAATGATTCGGGGTGTTCGATGTCCCAAAGTGCGATCGCCTGTCGGAAGTCATCGAGGGATTCAAAATCGTCAGGGTCTGGTGGCTCAGCTTCCAACTGAACCTCGAAATCAAGTAAGCTCAATTGCCCGTCAACATCCGCTTTGTAAGAGATGTTCTCAAACTGTGGCAAAGAATAGAGAGAGAGGAATCTAGAAGAAAGGGCAACAGCGGGGGGAGTTTCGATCGACTCCAGGGGGTAATCAGTTTCGACACCGGGGGGAGTTTTAGCCGCTAGCTCGATCGGCTCCTGGGGAGATACCCCCGGACGTGTGACCTAAAGGCAGTTTACACGACTTCAACGGACATAGTAGACATAACGGACAAACTCAGATAAAATCAAAAGTATTCTT
>REAP01000279.1 GCA_004294385.1 Oscillatoriales cyanobacterium
CTGTAGGCGGTGCACCTTTGGAAGTATTGAAAGAATATATTAGAAATCAAGAAAAGCCGTCCTAAAAGGACGGGGCTTGTATCCCATTTTTTTGGTCAACGGTCAGTTGTGAGTTGTGAGTTATGAGTTATGAGTTGTCAACAGTCAACAGTCAACCGTCAACCGTCAACAGCCATCTGTTACTCCGTAGTCAGGGGTGATGTCAAGTATCTGAAGATACATTAATAAAATATGACTATAAAATTTGGTATATTTAGATACAGAAAAATCTAACTCACAAATGGTGCAATCCAAAGGTCACTATGTTTGCGATTAAAGATTGACGATTTTAGATAAGTCCGGCTATAAGGAGTCGGAAACTTGAGGATCTGGAATTATCTATTTAAAGATTCGTTCCGCTCATACAGGGGCTTAAAACCAAATAACTATTGCATCTAAATAGATCCTCAAATCTAAAATCGGCTCGGTCAACTCTGCAAATTACTGAGTATTAAAAGGTAGAGTAACGTGTTCAAAAAAAGTCTAACGATCGCAGTAATTGCACTCTGGCTGTTGAGCTGGCCACTGATGGATAATGCCTTAGCTCAACAAGCTGCCCCAGCCGCTGTTGATGCTGTGGCCAAAAGCCCGATCGACTCTGGCGATACGGCTTGGATGCTAGTTTCCTCAGCACTGGTGCTTTTAATGACACCGGGGCTAGCGTTTTTTTACGGAGGATTAGTGCGATCGCGCAACGTCCTCAACACCATGATGATGAGCCTGGTGATGATGGGACTCGTCGGTGTCACCTGGACACTGTGGGGTTACAGTTTAGCCTTTGACGTGTCCACCAAAGCACCTGAATTTGGCAAAGGACTCGAAAGCTTCATCGGTGGCTTAGACTGGATGTTTTTGAACGGTGTCGCAGCCGACAAAGTAGATCCAGTCGGCTACGCACCGACAATTCCCCACCAAGTATTCATGGTTTATCAGATGATGTTCGCGATCATCACTCCAGCGTTGATTTCCGGGGCGATCGTCGAACGAGTCACATTTAAAACCTATTTTTGGTTCGTCCTGCTGTGGTCAACATTCGTCTACTCTCCCTTAGCCCACTGGGTTTGGGGCAGAGGCTGGATGGGGGCAATGGGAGCTCTCGACTTTGCTGGTGGCACAGTCGTTCACATTAGTTCCGGCGTTTCTGCGGTAGTCGCAGCTTGGGTAATTGGGCCTCGTAAAGACTTTCAGAGAAAGCCCCACACGCCCCACAACGTCCCCTACGTGTTGCTGGGCATTGGGTTGCTTTGGTTCGGCTGGTTTGGCTTCAATGGTGGCAGTGCTCTAGGATCAGGCGCTTTAGCAACTGTAGCATTTGTTACCACCATGATTTCTGCCGCAGCCGGTGGTTTAACTTGGACAATTATCGAATGGGTGCTCCGAGGTAAACCAACAGCAGTCGGGATTGCTAGTGGTTTCCTTGCGGGACTTGTGGGCATCACTCCTGCGGCTGGGTACGTGCTGCCGATCGGGGCACTGCTGATTGGCTCAATCACCTCAGTTTGTTGCTTCTTTGCCGTTAGCTTGCGGGTTAAGCTGGGATTTGACGACTCTTTGGATACCTTCCCAGTTCACGGAGTCGGCGGGACAGTAGGTGCGTTACTGACTGGCATATTTGCGACTAAAGCAGTAAATGCTGCGGGAAATGACGGGCTGTTTTCCGGGAATCCGGGGCTACTCTTGACGCAATTTATAACCGTTGTGGCTACTTACGTGTTTGCTGCGATCGGTACTTTTCTGATCCTAAAACTTCTGAGTAATTTTATGGAGTTGCGAGTACCCTCCTCGGCTGAAGACCAAGGTTTGGATATTGGCGAACATGGTGAAGAGGCTTACGGCGAGGATTTTGCTGGCGGCTTTAGTGCTTTTGACTCAGGTTCTCCTTTTGCACCGAAGAAAGTGGGAAGCTGATTTTTTCGATAAGTTCGATCGAACTTAGTTTATTAACGAACCGCGAAGGCGCGTTAGCGAAGCGGCGCGTAAGCGAAGCGGCGCGAAGAAAGAAGAGGAAGAAGGGTTGATTAACTGTAGGACTTTTTCTGACATTTACTAACAGTTTCTTACATTTGCTAGATGTCTCTGTACCGTGTAGAATGAATTGAGCCGGTCAGATTTAGGTGAAAAACCTTGGTAGTAAGCAACCTCTATATAAATAAGTTGCCTCTACAGTATCAAAGTAAATAATCAGATTGGCTAATAGCTGTCAAAAAAGTATCGGTTAAGATCGCACTAGCGTTTGATATCGATCGCCCAAGTGTCTCATTCTTCTTTCTTCTTCCTTCGTGTCCTTCGCGTCTTCGTGGTTCATTCTCTCTTTCCTCTTTTAACGAACCGCGAAGGCGCGTTAGCGAAGCGGCGCGTAAGCGAAGCGGCGCGAAGAAGGAAGGGTTAAGATGTGAGAATTATGCGTTTGATGCCTTCTTTGAGGATGGGAACGTTGAAGTTGATGAGAAGGCCCAGGCTGTTTTTGTTGACATACTCCCCGGCGTAAACGCGCGGGGATTCTTTACGCTTCATCGACTGATGCTACCTTTCATAGTCTTACTCTGTCTCAGCGTACATTTAAG
>REAP01000062.1 GCA_004294385.1 Oscillatoriales cyanobacterium
GCGGTCTTTGACGACCGTAGCGAGAGTTAGACTTTGGGTATTACCCAAGCCTACTTTGTCCGCAGAATCTCAGCGTCTTTAGACCTGAGAGTGTCAATGCCCTGTCCCGTCATCATAATCACTGGCAAGTGTGGCTGTTGCGGGGAGATTTGTAGTTTTGCCAGAAATGCCAGTCCATCCAAGTCTGGCAGTCGATAATCCAGCAACACCGCATCCGGGCGGTACTGCTGCGACAGTTCCAACCCTTGCCACCCCAGCCCTGCCTCCAGAATCGTGTAGGCATAATTGCGATCGCGCAACAGATACCGCCGATACAGCTCCCGATCTTCAGGAGAGTCATCGACAATTAAGATAGTGCGCGTAGTTTGATTCATGGCAGTTTTTCTTGCTTATGGAAGAGACTCGTCACTTCAAACCAATAATCTACGATGGTTTGAACATTTTGTTTCAGTTGACGGAAGTCGATCGGCTTGACGATGTACTTGTTAACTCCGTATTGGTAACAATCTTCGACATCTTTCGGGTTGTTGGAGGTGGTGAACACCACGACTGGAATCGTTTTCAAGTTGCTATCCTGTTTAATCTGGCGCAACACTTCCCGCCCATCGGTTCCAGGCAGATTCAGGTCAAGCACGATCAAGCCCGGACGGGGGGAATCCTTACCATTACTATAAATACCAGTCCGATAAAGAAATGCTAACGCCTGCTCGCCATTCACGCATCGGTAGACGGGAATCGCAACGGACGATTTGCCCAAAAACCTTTGTATTGCCTCAAAATCTTCGTGGCTGTCTTCCACAATCAACAGCGGTGGTGTTTGGGAGACATGGGAATTTAAAATTGTCATGCGGTGGGCTCCGCTGACAGGGTGAAATAGAACGTACTGCCTTGACTGAGAGTTGATTCTACCCAAATCCTGCCCCCGTGTCGCTCCACGATTTTGCGGGCAATTGTTAATCCTGCCCCCGTGCCGCCTCCAAACTCATCTCGTCCATGTAAACGGCGGAAAATCTGAAAGATTTTTTCGAGATGCTCCTGCGGGATGCCAATGCCGTTATCACGGACGTAAAATATTTTGGATTTTGGATTTTGGATTTTGGATTCCTCTAGCTCTTTGCTCCTGGCTCCTAGCTCCTGTTCAATATACCCAATTTCAACCCATTTCTCAGTTTTATTATTGTACTTGAGGGCGTTGCCGATCAAGTTGGTAAAAAGTTCGTTAACTTGAGTTCGATCGCACTCAAAACTAGGGAGTGGTTGAGGAATCCGAAACTCGACTTCATTCTGAGGTCTGGAAATGGTGAGGGTAGCGATTACCTGCTGCACTAACTCATCCAGATTTACTGTTTGGCGGATCAATTCGGCGCGTCCCAGACGGGAAAAATAGAGCAGTGAATTAATCAAGTCTTCCATACGCTGCGTCAGCCGCACTACTGTTTGCAGCTTGGCTACCCCGTCCTCATTCAGGATTTCTGCATAGTCCTCCATCAAGAAATTGGCGTAGTTGTGAATACCTCGCAGTGGTTCTTTGAGGTCATGGGAAGCTATATAAGCGAAGGAATCGAGTTCTTCATTGCTGCGGTGCAGT
Source organism: Oscillatoriales cyanobacterium (assembly GCA_004294385.1). Classification (GTDB taxonomy): domain Bacteria; phylum Cyanobacteriota; class Cyanobacteriia; order Cyanobacteriales; family Microcoleaceae; genus Microcoleus. The sequence goes on from REAP01000062.1 coordinate 1,589, forward strand.
TCAAAATTCATCGATGCCAGTTCGTCTGCTTGCCGCAGCACAATGCCTACAATCAGGCTTCGCAGTTCGGCAACCGCTTCTATTTCGATCTTTTGCCAGGGTAAGGAATAGCCTCGCACCGTTTCTTGCCACGAATCAAAGGATTTGCGCGGAGACATTCGCAAACTGCCATCCAACAAAACTTCCACAGGCTTGTGAGGGTTGCCGCCCCAATTCACGGTGTGAATAATCTCTGGACGAAACCAAAAAATGTAATTGTGGGACAATTTAGAAATTTCTAGGGCTAAGACTCCACTGGCGATCGATCTAAATGACTCGGCAGCCTGGTAATCTAAGAAGAGCGATCGAGTTTCAAAAAGACTGTGTTGAAACTGAGGTTTAATCCAATCGAGTAAGGCGTGAACCTCTTCCGGCGATGGCGTTTCACCTACTGCAACGCACTGGTCGCTACTGCATATTACGGCTCCGGTAGCGTTCACTAGATTCAGTAATTCAGATTTCAATTGCACCATGCCATCTAGCAAATATTCAGCCTGAGACAAGGATTCGACGAATTGAGTTTGTAAAGACTTCAATTGCATTTTATAGTCGGTGTCTTCACTGGCTTCTTTGTTTGCCAATTCCACAGACATTACTTGTCCAATAAACTCGCAGGCGGTGCGGATCTTATAGGGAACATATTGCGGTGTCGAATCATGGCACGCAATCAATCCCCAAAGCTGTCCATCTTGGATCAGGGAAATGGACATCGAAGCAGTGACGCCCATATTTTGCAGGTATTCTAGATGAATCGGAGAAACACTCCGCAATACCGATCGACTTAGATCGATCGGTCGATTTGTCAAGGGATTGTTGACTGGAATTAAGGCGACGGGCTGGTAGTTGGCATCTGAAATCAGCCGCAGCCAGTTGAGAGTGTATAGGTTTCGAGCTTGTTTGGGAATGTCCGAGGGCGGATAGTGTAAACCGAGATACGGTGTTTCGCGATCGGTATCTTCAGCGATGACACTGCCTGCCCCTTCCGCATCAAATCGATACACCATAACGCGATCGAAGCCAGTGATTCGTCGGACTTCTTTGACAACCACCTGGCACATTTCTAATAGCGTTGGTGCTTTTTGAATGCGGGTAATTGTTCCTCTCACCTGGTGATAGAAGTCAAAGAAATCTGTTTTTTCTTTGACTTTCCTTGGTTCTATTTCTAGAATAATCACTGTATCTGAACGATACACAATCCCATCAAAATAGAGCCTTTTTTTCAAATGCTTGATAAACAGGTTGAGGGGATTCATACTCTCAAAATCTTCGCTCAGACATTCGTGAATTAGCTTAATTTGCTTAGCCGTTAGCAACTCCGACAGTAGTTTTCCGAGCAACTCTTGTGGTTGACGACCGATGATTTTGTGGGTGTTGCTGCTGACCTGAACTATTTCCAGGGTGGGCGATTTCAAAACTAATAACACCCCGTGAGGCTGAATCAATCCTGGAATGTGAATCGGTTCGCGATCGCAGTTTGTCAAATCTATTGTTTGCTCGGTCATACTTTGCTATCTAAACTCCTTTTTCATTTCATATAACCAGATGCCCGACTTCTTTGAAAAGTCGGGTATCTAATACCAATTTAATGTGAAGTTGCACATATTTCGATCCCCCTAAATCCCCCTTAAGAAGGGGGACTTTGATCGGACTCTTGTCCCCCCCTTATTAAGGGGGGTTAGGGGGGATCAGATTCTATGCAGCCTCATAAAAAATTGGTATAACAGCATTATCAATCAGGAAGACAAACATCAGGAGCACACAAACCCGCAAAATCCAAAGTTGTGACAATCAGCGTATCCAACTCAACTCGGCGAATTACATGATTATTCGTATCAGCAATAAACAAATGAGGTCCGATCGCACTCAATCCAGACGGCTCAAAAAATCGAGAATTGAGACCTTTACCATCAACAAGACCCGCAGTACCATCTCCCATCATAGTTATGCACATACCCCCCCGGTGGTCGATCCGCTTAATTTTGTGATTATAAGTATCTGCCACCCAGAGATAATTTTGAGCATATTCAACACCCAAACAGTGCTGCAACCTGACCTCCTCAGCACGACCATCTTTATCGCCAAAACCAAACAATTCGCCACTCCCGCAGACAGTTCGCACCTGTGTATCTTCATCGATCCCAACAGCCCGAATCGAACTAATTTCGCTATCAGCAACAAATAACTGCGATCGATCCGTAGCCAAGCCACTAGGTTGAGAAAAAGCAGATTCTGTCAAATTCCCATCCACGCAAGATTCTCGGCCATTACCCGCATAAACCCCAATCATGCCAGTATCTAACTGCATTTCCCAAATTTGGTGCGAACCCGCCATCGCAATAAAAAGTCTATTTCCAACTCTTTCTAAATCCCAAGGCGAATTCAATTGTATTTCTAAACCCTTACCACTGCGAGATCCAATTTCGTGACTTTGTTCGCCAGTACCAGCAACAGTTTCCACCCGTCCAGTAGTAAAATCAATCTTTCTAAGAGCATGATTTTCAGTGTCAGCAACATAAAGAATTTGACTATCTGCATCAAAGGCCATACCTTGAGGTGCAAAAAACTCAGCCTCTGCAAAATCACCGTCAGTTAAACCCGGTTTCCCAGTACCAATAACGTGTAGCACTTCTCCTTCAGTAGTGCTAACAACTATGCGGTTGTGTCCTGAATCAGCAACAAACAAACAAGAACCAACTAAGCTTTGGATGACTGAATTAGCAGGCCCAGGTTCTACAATTTCGTCTACAAATTCACTATCCTCCGTCATTTCGCCCAAAAGAGCTTCATCAATATGCAGCTCTTTTGCCTCACTTGCCGTAATCGAAAATGCCAGCACTTTACCGGGAAAAGCCAGCGGGGTTGATACAGGTTTGCGCTGTTTTTCTAAGCTGAAACGAAGTTCTTGAAAGGCGATCGCATTTTTAACTTTATATTCAGCAATTAACTTGCCCACTAGCGCGTCAAGTGCTTCTCTATTGCCTTCACCCGAAACAAAGCCAACGACATAACTTTCTGGATCAATCACCATTAAAGTCGGCCAAGCGCGAACGGCGTAGCTTTGCCAAACTTTCATACCACTATCTACAATTACCGGATGTTCGATATCGTGGCGAAGGATAGCTTGACGGATGTTTTCTACTTCTTTTTCGTTTTCAAATTTAGCAGAGTGAACGCCGATTATCGTCAGGGAATCTTTATATTTTTGTTCCAGGTATTTTAAGTCTGGGAGGACGTGCAAGCAGTTGATGCAACAGTACGTCCAGAAGTCGAGGATGACGACGCGCCCTTTTAAGGATGCAATGGATAAAGATTTCTCGGTGTTCAACCAAGGGTAGTTTCCGGGGAATTCTGGTGCTCTGACACGAGGCATGACATCTCCTTGGTGGGGGGCTGAGTATTTTTACACTTCTTTAATTTAGCGAGAAATTTGGGAGGATGGGGGAAAGTTGATTAAATCTGGGCTTTTGGGCACAGGTAAGATGGCTGTGGCGGAAGAGGGGGAAAAGCAGGATAGCGAATTCGTCACCGACACGGAGTTAAAACTGTTGTTGCTTTTATAGATTACATAGCCAACGACAAATAGATGCAACTTGATTGTCCTCATTCAGATTTGCAGCATTACTGAGAGTCCCGTTTTCCAGTTGATCCCAGATTTCACCCGCCATCCTTCTTGCAACTGCTGAGCCCACAAAAAAAGTCAGAGGTGAGTGTCCAACTCTGGAAAATGCTTCGCGTATGCGATTTAGAGCCGCTTGTGCCGTTTTCCAATGCTCATCTGCACCTGCGGGATCTATTCCACCTTTAAGTTCGCCCAATGCAATAACATAGGGTGCCACAATAGATGGATCAATTGCACTGGATTTATTCGCTACCAACTCCGTTCGAGCAAGATTAAATAAACACAAATCCACATTGCTTCTGACTAACGGAACAGTGAGGTTGTAAATCAGTGTGCGATTACCAAGCTCACTCTCCCAGCTTATTCCACGCAAAGACAACTCAATTTCTGTGTCATCATTTGTCATGGCTATCCACTTTTTCGTCTTTGAGTGTTGCCAGTAATATTTCTTACCAGCAATTGTGAGAGTCGAGAGGATAGCACGAGTTAGTTTTCTTTGTGCTAATGCTCCGCCCACATTACGCATTGAGCCACCAAGCGTGTCGCCACGAGTCAGCAAAAATCTAAAGACCAATTCCTCCACAAAATTTGTGCCTGCTGGCTCAAGAAAATTCCTAATTAGACCATTAATCGCTTCAATCTTATCCTTTGGCATCAAATGAGCAAGAGATTTATCTGACAATCCTGCCGCAGTCAACAATCCCATTTCAATGCCTTTAACCTTTAACAAATCAGCAGGACTCTCAGCTTGACCAGCAGCTTCTTGAAGTGCTCTTGCTTCAGCGACATAAGGTGTAGCACGTCGATTTTTTTCAAGGGCAAGTGCAACAAAACCCGCACGAGTGGCTTCATAAGTTGTTACAAGATTATCACTGGATTGAATATGGTTACGATAAGCGCACATAGGTTTCGAGTTATTGCTTCTTCCATACATAAACACACTTCCTCAAAGGAGCGCGTCCATAATTTCCCATCTGTTGACTACTATTCCCCTTATCACCTGGTAATACGAGAATATTTTCAGTAATAAAGCCTAGTTTTTCAGCAAAATCCGAAAGAATCATGTCCACTGAAATGCTTATACCTGCGTAGCGCACATTATCATTTACCATAAACAAAAATGCCCCAGGTTTAAGGATGCGAAAGCTTTCTTGTATTATGCAAGCCATTTCATAGAAGTATCCCCTTACCATTCTTGGTATACCATTGTTGTTTAATATACCCTGTGACTTTTGGTTATCCAAATATCTTAAAATAGCCTGCAATAGAGTTTGCGAATTAGCAATGCTTAAAGCTACTTCCCAATCCTGATTGATAGCCAACAAATCTTTTGGGTGATTTTCAACCGTACAACTTAGCATTTCCTGACGCAGATTAATTAATTGCTTTTCAGAAATCCCTAGTAAAGCTAGCTCAAGTGCATAGGTGCGAGTATAGTCATATCGATTGCAGTAGGGTGGAGATGTGATAATTGCATCGTATGTAGAGTCAGGAAAATCCGGCATTATCTCCAAACAAGAACCTTGATACAAATTGATTTTACCTTGATTATTATTCTTGCTTTGAAAAAGCTCAAGTTGTTGTGTAGGAGGTTCTAAGTCATTAACAAGTTCATTGAATTTTTGGGTAATCGCTTTACTGAACTCAAGAACCTCACCTTTATTGAAAGACTGCTTTGACTGCCCATGACCCGAACGGTAATCCCAACGAAGATACTGTCCATCTTTGCGTGTATAGCTTACGGATTCTAAAACACACAGTAAAGTAAAGATTAAAACTGATTTAATCTTGCTGTCTTCTTGATAACAAGCTCCAAGATATTGCTCAATTTCTTTTTTAGTTTCTTCGGAGTAAGCTCCCTTGGTAATTCTCAACTCTGGCAAAGTGACTTGGCTATCAAATTGTTTCCATGTTTGCAAATTAAACCATTTTTTTAGCCGATTAAAATCATCCAAAGTGAATTCTGTGTCTAAAATAATTTTGGTATTAATTATGTGTTGACCAATAGGTAACAATTCAATACCATCCACATCAATTCCTAAGTCACTAGCAGCAAATAATGCAGTTCCACTTCCTGTAAAAGGATCTAAAATCTTGCCTTGAATGACTTGATATTTTTGGAATAAGAACTCTACCAGAGAAGCGGAGAAAGCTTCTTTGTATTTGTACCACCGATAAATGGGTCTAGTTTTGTTAGCCTGAAAACTGACCAAAAGTCGGGTAAGCGAGGGCTGGACTACAAACTTGTCTTGAAAGCGATCGTGTAATTGCTTGTCAAGGTGATCAATCTCTCCCAGATCGTCACTTTCCACTTCAGAGGTCATGTTGGAGATGCTTGACATATGTATTCTGTTATTGAGTTCATCCAAAAAAAAATTAACAACAACCGCCGCCGTTATAATGCCAAGTCGAATCCGTAATTAACACCTTATCCGGCATTAATCCCCCCAACTTTCCAGCAGTTTTATCACACACTGCCACCGGAACTCCCCGCTGCAAAACGTGACCAGCCCCGTCATCAAACAGCTCTTCCATCCCCGCATAAATCGCCGTCTTGCCAGTGAAAATACAAGCTCCGTCATGGGGGATAGGCACTTTGAAAGACACGGAATCTAGGCTTTCTAACAGCAAATCCGCATCCAATTTGTAATTGTGTTTGTCGAGCAGCCGGTAAGGACGGCGCGCCCGCACTTCCACTTGCCCGAAACCTACGTCTACAAGGTGTTGAACGTATTCTGCGTATGTCAGAGCACCGGACAAACACAAGGCGCGCAGGCGATCGTCCTCCTTCAAATGCTGGGGAATTGTGCGAGTTGCGATCGGATCGCTCATCAATAATCTACCACCGGGTTTCAACACTCGATAGGTTTCTGTTAATGCTTTAGCTAAATCGGCAGGTTCAAAGATGTTAAACAAACAGTTTTGTGCTACCACATCTACAGAAGCATCTGGCATCGGTAAAGCAAAAGCATCGCCGTCTCGAATCTCGACAAAACTAGCATCAAACCAATCATTTTCTTGGGCGGCAATTTGTAAGTTACGTGCCGCAGCTTCTCGCATTGCTGGAACCGGATCGACGGCAATTACTGCTCCTTTTTGGCGCGAGAAATAGGCAAATTGCAGTGCTTCTAAACCGCCACCAACACCTACATACAGCACGACTGGATTGCCTACAAGTTCGGCGGCGTGGACGGTTGTACCGCAGCCGTAATTCATTTCTTGCATTTGTTCGGGAATGTTTAATCCTGGCAGTTGTAGGGGGCTACTTTGGACGCAACAGAGTCCGATTTGGGGGGTTTCGGCTACGTCGCTGTAGAATTTGGCTGCTGTTTCGAGGTAGGTCATTCGATTTTGGATTTTGGATTTTGGATTTTGGATTTTGGATTTTTGACCGCAGATGTAGCACGGGCGGGACGCCCATGCCACGAATCAATGCAGGAATATTTTGTTAGGTGGGAAATTCGACTTTTTGTTCGGATTGGGGCTGATTTTCTGGTTCGGAAATGGTTTGTTCTGGGAGGGTTAATTCTGTGGTTGATTTGGCTATGGTTTCTGGGGATGTTGGTGGCAAGTTGGGAGAGGGCTTTTTCGGTTCGGTTACTGGAATTGGCTCGACAATTTTGGGTGTTTCTGGTTCTGGTGTTGCTGTCGCTGTTGGTTCGGTTACTGGAATTGGCTCGACAATTTTGTCTGGTTCTGGTGTTGCTGTCGCTGTTGGTTCGGTTACTGGAATTGGCTCGACAATTTTGGGTGTTTCTGGTTCTTGACTGGGTTTAGCAACTGGGGTTTCTGGAACCGCAGCAGATGGTTTGACAATTGGTGTTTCTAGTGCTGGTGTGGGTTTTGGTTCGGGGGTTGGTTCTGGTTTTGGTGTTTCTGGTTTGTAGTTGCGATCGACTATACTGCGTGTTTCTGCTGCTGTTAGTTCGCCTCGTACTAATTTAGACAGGGTATCTTGGCCAAGCGGTTGGTAATTTATCAGTCTGACTGTATTATTGAAGGCGTTTTTGACGAGATTTCCTCGTTCGTCGATAAATTCTAGTTGTACCCAGTTTTTCCCAGGTTTGAAGCCTTTAAGATATATAGGTTGCCATTGGTCGATCGCAAAAGTTTCTCCGTTGACTGTGGCTCGAATTTTCCAATCGAGTATTTCATCTTGGGAGTTTTCTTGAGCCGCCAGATGCAGTGGAGCATTTGTCAAGAAAAAATCCAGCATGATAGGTTCCGCCCCGTAGCTGTCTTGGGGCTGGTTGTAGGTAAGTTGAGGTAAAGCGCGATCGGGATTATTGTCCTGAGTTTTGGTGAAAACGTGAAAGGTGGTTTGGGCGAAAGCACCTTCGTTTTTAAAGCTTTCTTCCCAAGGGCGCGAGGCGAAAACTCTGAGGGTGTGGGTTCCGGGTTCTAAGTCGGAGAACTCTAAAGGCTGGTTTGTGTCGTACACCGCCTGATAGGGTTTATTGTCCAAGAACACCTGAAGATGCGGGCCCAAGCCTAGGTTAGCATCTTTGAAAATCGGTAAGTCCTTGACTTGGAGCCGCACTGATATATATGTATCCTGAAGCACTTGGTCTGCTTTGGGCTCCAAAATACTAACTTGAGGTTGGTAGATTTCTAACGCCTGACGCAGTTTTTGAATGCCCGCTGGGGGGGAAACCTCTGAGATTGTTTTGACCTCGGTGAGAGCCGAAGTGCTTTTGCTGCTGGATTTGGGCAAGTCGGGATTAGTCTTGCTACAACTGGTTATACCCAAAATTAATACTGCTGCGAGCAATACCAGCAGTCTACCCGCAGCCTTCCTCCGCCAATTGATTTCCATCACGCAACCATACTCCTACAAGCCTTCTCATAAGGCACTATAGCCCAAAACTGAATTGAGTAATGGGGATTTGGGCGATCGAGAATTTGAGACAGCCGGATGTCCCGACTCAGCCCGCGATCGGACAACCCATCGGATCAAGAGTGCGGATATTAATCAAGCTGACAACTCGCACATTCTTTTTTTGAAACAACTCTACACAAATAAAAATGCCTCCATATGCTGATCTTTGACTTTTGTAAACTTAATGTCAATACCCTTGACTTTTGTGAGGTACTGTGGAAAATCAACTGATTATTACCTCAGAAAAATGGACTTTTTTAAGTATTGTTAACAAGCGATTAATACTTCTCTAGGCAGCCTATAATTCATAAAACCGCCGCTAAATGAGTTCAGATGATCAGCGCAAAATAAAAGCTGTGACTCGGATCGTCAAATAGCGAAAGTAGCTCACAGTACCCAGCGACACTGGGAAACTGGCTTCTTTATAAGAAGCGCAACGCTTGGGGAGATGCAGCAATTGTGTCTGATTCTGTAAAGAGTTAAATGCAGCCTGTGTCGGTGAACCGAGAATCCCCGTACCAAAAGCCCGGGGAGTGTCACGAACAATATCAGTTCTCGTTCCTTGTCTTACCGAGAGGAGAGTCTTCATGACCATTAGTCCTCCAGAGCGAGAGGTAAAAGTTAGAGTAGTAGTCGATAAAGATCCAGTTCCAACTTCTTTCGAGAAGTGGTCAAAACCAGGTCATTTCGATCGCTCTCTAGCTAAGGGGCCAAAAACCACCACTTGGATTTGGAACCTCCACGCTAACGCTCACGACTTCGACAGTCATACCAGTGATTTAGAAGACGTTTCGCGCAAAATCTTCAGCGCTCACTTTGGCCATTTGGCAGTAATTTTCGTTTGGTTAAGCGGCGCATATTTCCACGGCGCAAAATTTTCCAACTACGAAGCTTGGCTAACAGACCCTACGGCTATTAAACCTAGCGCTCAAGTGGTCTGGCCTATTTTTGGTCAAGAAATTTTAAATGCAGATGTGGGCGGCGGCTTCCACGGAATTCAGATAACTTCTGGTCTGTTTCAACTGTGGCGCGCTAACGGCATCACTAACTCATACCAGCTATATTGCACTGCGATCGGCGCATTGGTAATGGCAGCTTTGATGCTGTTTGCCGGTTGGTTCCACTATCACGTTCGCGCTCCGAAACTGGAATGGTTTCAGAATGTCGAATCGATGATGAACCACCACTTGGCAGGTTTGCTAGGCTGCGGCTGCTTGGGTTTCGCAGGACAACAAATTCACGTTGCTCTGCCGATTAACGCTTGTATGGACGCGATCGATGCAGGCTCACCGTTGACAGTAGGTGGCAAACTGATTAAAACAGTTGCCGATATCCCACTGCCACATGAGTGGCTTTTCAACGCGGGCTTGATGGCTGACATCTACCCAAGCTTTGCTCAAGGTCTAACCCCCTTCTTCACCCTTAACTGGGGCGCTTACACAGACTTCCTGACCTTCAAAGGCGGTCTGAACCCCACCACAGGCGGTTTGTGGCTGAGCGATACAGCACACCATCACTTAGCGTTGGCAGTGTTGTTCATCGTTGCTGGTCATATGTACCGGACGAACTGGGGCATTGGCCACAGTATGAAGGAAATCCTAGAGAACCACAAAGGCCCCTTCACTGGTGAAGGTCACAAAGGTCTCTACGAAGTTCTGACTAATTCTTGGCACGCTCAATTGTCCATTAACTTGGCAATCCTGGGCTCGATCAGCATCATCGTGTCTCACCATATGTACGCGATGCCTCCGTATCCGTACATCGCGACCGACTACCCAACTCAGCTATCCCTGTTCACCCACCACATGTGGATTGGCGGATTCCTGATTATTGGAGCAGCCGCTCACGCAGCAATCTTTATGGTTCGGGATTACGATCCGGCTGGAAATGTCAACAACTTGTTGGATCGGATGATCCGGCATCGTGATGCGATCATTTCCCACCTGAACTGGGTTTGTATATTCTTGGGCTTCCACAGCTTCGGTTTGTACGTTCACAACGATACAATGCGGGCTTTCGGTCGTCCTCAAGATTTGTTCTCGGATACCGGGATTCAATTGCGTCCAATATTTGCCCAATGGGTACAAAATATTCACGCTTTGGCTCCGGGTAACACAGCTCCCAATGCTATGGAAATCGTCAGTCACGCTTTTGGCGGCGGTGCTGTAGTAGTTGGTGGCAAAGTAGCGATGATGCCGATCGAGTTGGGTACGGCGGATTTCATGATCCACCACATCCACGCTTTCACAATTCACGTTACAGTCCTGATCCTCTTGAAGGGCGTGTTGTTCGCACGCAGTTCTCGCTTGGTTCCTGACAAAGCTAGCTTGGGTTTCCGGTTCCCTTGCGACGGCCCCGGCCGTGGCGGCACCTGCCAAGTTTCTGGTTGGGATCATGTCTTCTTGGGCTTGTTCTGGATGTATAACTGCATCTCGATCGTGATTTTCCACTTTAGCTGGAAAATGCAGTCGGACGTGTGGGGAACCGTCGATGCAGACGGCACAATCTCTCACATCACCGGTGGTAACTTCGCACAAAGTGCGATCACTATCAACGGTTGGTTGCGGGACTTCCTGTGGGCGCAAGCTTCTCAGGTAATTCAGTCCTACGGTTCGGCTTTGTCGGCCTACGGTCTGATGTTCCTAGCTGGACACTTCGTCTTTGCATTCAGCTTGATGTTCCTGTTCAGCGGTCGTGGTTACTGGCAAGAATTGATTGAGTCCATTGTTTGGGCTCATAATAAACTCAAGGTAGCTCCTTCGATTCAACCTCGCGCTCTGAGCATTATTCAGGGTCGGGCTGTGGGTGTAGCTCACTACCTCCTAGGAGGAATTGTCACAACGTGGGCATTCTTCTTAGCGCGAATCATCTCGGTAGGTTAAACTACCTCCAGGTTTTGGATTCTGGATTTGGGATTGCTCTCAAACCCGGAACCCAAACCTCCGAACCGAACCCCTTCAACGTTCAGGATTCAGGATTTATCAAGGCTTATGGCAACCAAATTTCCAAAATTTAGCCAAGACCTTGCCCAAGACCCGACTACACGGCGGATCTGGTACGGGATTGCCACAGCACACGACTTTGAAAGCCATGATGGCATGACCGAAGAAAATCTTTACCAAAAGATTTTTGCTTCTCACTTCGGCCACCTAGCAATCATTTTCTTGTGGACTTCGGGCAGCTTGTTCCATGTGGCATGGCAAGGTAACTTTGAACAGTGGATTAAAGACCCTCTAAACGTCCGCCCGATCGCCCACGCGATTTGGGACCCGCAATTCGGCGCTCCAGCAGTTGAGGCTTTCACTCAAGCTGGCGCTTCCAATCCGGTGGACATCTCCTACTCTGGTGTTTACCATTGGTGGTTTACTCAAGGAATTCGGACGAATGCTGACTTGTATCAAGGAGCTATCTTCTTGCTATTTCTGGCTTCTGTCTTCCTGTTCGCTGGTTGGTTACACCTCCAGCCTAAGTACCGCCCCAGCTTGTCTTGGTTTAAGAATGCTGAATCTCGCCTCAACCACCACTTGGCTGGTTTGTTCGGTGTCAGCTCTTTGGCTTGGACTGGTCACATGGTTCACGTTGCTATCCCCGAATCTCGCGGACAGCACGTAGGTTGGGACAACTTCTTGTCTACCCCTCCTCACCCGGCTGGTTTGGCTCCTTTCTTCACTGGTAATTGGGGCGTATACGCTGAGAACCCAGATGCTGCTAGCCACGTGTTCGGTACTGCCGAAGGCGCTGGAACTGCAATTCTGACTTTCTTGGGCGGCTTCCACCCTCAAACAGAATCTCTGTGGTTGACAGATATTGCTCATCACCATTTGGCGATCGCAGTTTTGTTCATCATTGCTGGTCATATGTACCGGACAAACTTCGGTATTGGTCACAACATTAAAGAAATGTTGGATTCTAAAGCCGGTTTGGTAGGCGGCAAGAGTGAAGGTCAGTTCAACCTGCCTCACCACGGACTGTACGAAACCTACAACAACTCGCTGCACTTCCAATTGGGAATTCACCTCGCTTCTTTAGGCGTGATTACCTCCCTGGTTGCACAGCATATGTACGCGATGCCTCCTTACGCTTTCATAGCGCAGGATCATACGACAATGGCTGCGTTGTATACGCACCACCAATACATTGCTGGTTTCATCATGGTCGGCGCTTTCGCCCACGGAGCTATCTTCTTGGTGCGGGACTACGATCCTGAAGCTAACAAAGGTAACGTGCTCGATCGCGTGTTGCAGCACAAAGAAGCGATTATCTCTCACTTGAGCTGGGTTTCGCTGTTCTTGGGCTTCCACACTCTCGGTTTGTACGTTCACAACGACGTCGTTGTTGCTTTCGGAACTCCTGAAAAGCAAATCTTGATTGAACCAGTGTTCGCACAGTTCATCCAAGCTGCTCACGGGAAGGCTCTGTACGGCATGGACGTGTTTCTTTCCAACCCTGACAGCATTGCTGCTACCGCTTGGCCAAACTACGGTAACGTATGGCTCCCAGGCTGGTTGGAAGGAATCAACAGTAGTACAAATTCTCTGTTCTTGGCGATCGGACCTGGCGATTTCTTGGTTCACCATGCGATCCAAGGGCGCTCTGGATGCACGCGGTTCTAAGCTGATGCCGGACAAAAAAGACTTCGGTTATGCTTTCCCTTGCGACGGCCCCGGCCGTGGCGGTACTTGCGATGTCTCTGCTTGGGATGCGATGTACCTGTCTGTCTTCTGGATGTTGAACACCCTAGCTTGGGTAACGTTCTACTGGCACTGGAAGCACCTAGGCATCTGGGAAGGAAATGTGGCTCAGTTCAATGAGTCTTCAACCTACCTGATGGGCTGGTTCCGCGATTACCTCTGGCTGTATTCTTCTCAGTTGATCAACGGTTACAACCCGTATGGTACTAACAACTTGTCAGTCTGGGCTTGGATGTTCTTATTCGGACACCTGGTTTGGGCAACCGGTTTCATGTTCCTGATCTCTTGGAGAGGTTACTGGCAAGAATTGATCGAGACTTTGGTTTGGGCTCACGAGCGCACTCCTCTTGCGAACTTGGTTCGCTGGAAGGACAAGCCAGTTGCTCTTTCTATCGTCCAAGGTCGTTTGGTTGGTTTAGTTCACTTTACTGTGGGCAACATCCTCACTTTCGGCGCGTTTGTAATTGCCTCGACGGCCGGGAAATTCGGGTAACTCTGAACTCTGGTTTCTAGGTAATTAAATGAAATCCCCTGCCTTATGGCGGGGGATTTTTTGATAGGCTAGTTAATTGTTGAGAAGAATATTTTTTATGGCAAAGTTAGCGCCGGAAACAATTGCTACTATCTTGAATTTGCAGGCGAGGCTTTTGGCAGGAATTGATCAAGCTTCATCGGCAGAATTTACAATATTTCAGCAATATGGGGAGATAGAAGCAACTGCTACGGTATTGGAGCAGCTTCAAAATGCTAGTGAAAGGTTAAGAAATCCTTACTCCCGCTTTTACACATTGCTGCTGCGGATTTCTGAATCACAGCCTACAGCTTCTTCTGCTATGCTAAATTTACTAGCTCAAACGATTGAGCAAGCAGAAGCTGACGCTTCGGCGATCGAGGCCACTATCCGGGAAGCGAAAAGAGATTTTAACCTGCCATGAGTGAAACACCCAAACTCCCCGATCCAGAAGTAATCCAAAAGACTGTGAGAAATCTGCGAGGTGCCTGTCTACGGCTTGACGCTCTGACTCTCAGTTTAGATGAACTAATTGCGATGGTAGAAGCTGATATTCGCAATAGTCCGATTAATGTTCATCGGCGGGAGAATGCGAAGCGGCTGGCTGAGTATGTCAAGCGGGAATAAGAATAGTCTGATGCAGAAACGAAAGAAACAACAAAAGAAACGTAGTTTACTCGAAACAGTTGTTGGTGTTGGGATTCTGGCTATGATTGTGCTTTTGACAATGGAGTTCAGTCCTAGTCGTTCTCCCTCTCCAATTACATCGATCGCAAAACCAGGATGTACTATCAAAGGCAACATCTCGATCAATACAGGCAATAAATTTTATCACCTTCCAAGCATGGAAGATTACGAATCAACAGTTATCGATCCAGCTAGCGGAGAGAGATGGTTTTGCACAGAGTCAGAGGCTAAAGCCAGTGGTTGGCGTAAAGCACCGAGGTAGCCCAGCATCTCAAAAGATGAAACGATTTACCTAGTTTTCCTCAACCCCTCAAATCTCCCCATTGACCTGCATCTGATGCACCTTGTCAGCCAATTCTTGCAGGCGCTTTTCGTCCAACTCGTCGATCGCCAGCATCCCGACATATATAATTTCCTTCAGCGTTAGTCTGGTAGCTAGCGCCTTTTTCTGCACGAGATCCTTGATAATTGGGCTGACTCCGATCGCGGTACTAGCTCTGGTCACAACACTAACGGGAGATTAACAACTTCGACTAAATCTTAGCACCTTTAAGCTGAGTTTTTAGCTGCGATGCAAAGTGCTTAAGCGCGTCTTGACAAGACGAAACACAGGGTTTATAGTGGAAATGTGGAAAGGTCGATCGGCCTCAACCCCTCAAATGTCACCGTTTACCTGCATTTGATGCACCTTATCTGCCAACTCTTGGCGGCTTTTCTCATCGAGTGCATCAATTGCCAGCATTCCCAAGTACACGACTTCTTTCTGGGTTAGCCTCGTCGCTAGCGCCTGTTTTTGAATTACTTCCTTGATTGCGGAACTGACCGCGATCGCCGTATTAGTTTTAGCCACGAAGAATAATCAACTATTAATAACTTTCCTTGATGTTAGCATCATCAGTCAGATTAAGTACAAAAAGTTTTGACTAACTACAGCTCATCATGCTATTATGTAGGAGTTCACAAAAAAGCCATCGCCCCCCGTCTAGACAACTTAAGGGCGATCGCCTTCAAAACTTAAATAGACAGTTACTAGCTGTCTGACTTACCATCTTAAATAGACAGTTACTAGCTGTCTGACTTACCATGATAGCATCATTCCAGCTAAAATCAAGCACCCTCGCCAGCTCAAAAATTCTCCACAAGTCCCCAGTCCTTCATCCGCTGGCAAGATTTGTCACAGAAGAAACAGTTGCACTCCTGTTCAATATCTCAACAGACCAAATTTACCGGATCGAATGCTGTCGCCACATGGTTTACGTGCACGCCAAAGGCATCAGTCGGTTTGTCAGCTATGCCGATTTTCCCCCAATTTTAGGAGTAGAATCACCAAAGCTTCAAGATTTTGGCAGATGGTACAAACGCTGGAAAGGCAAAAAAGCACCTGATTTTTGGACACAGTTTTACACGCATCAATTCAAAAACGCTACTACTGCCGATAAACAGCTTGCATGGGGCTTCTTGGTAGCTGTAGTGAAATCCATGTTCTCAGAAACAGCACTGCAAAAACTGCGAGATGCTTATGTATACGAAAAATATTGGCGGGAAAATTTTTGAATATGCGATCGACCTATTCCTCACTTCACCAAAATGGCGATGCCCTCAACCCCTCAAATTTCGCCATTCACCTGCATCTGATGCACCTTGTCCGCCAATTCTTGCAGGCGCTTTTCGTCCAACTCGTCGATCGCCAGCATTCCGACGTATATAATTTCCTTCAGCGTTAGTCTAGTTGCTAGCGCCTTTTTCTGCACGAGATCCTTGATAATTGGGCTGACTCCGATCGCGGTACTGGCTCTAGTCACAACACTAACGGTAGATTAATAACTTCGACTAAATCTTAGCACCTTTAAGCTGAGTTTTTAACTGCGATGCAAAATGCTTAAGCGCGTCTTGACAAGACGAATCACAAAGTTTATAGTAGAAATGTGGAAAGGGCGATCGCCCTCAACCCCTCAAATTTCCCCATTCATCTGCATTTGGTGCACCTTGTCAGCCAACTCTTGGCGGCTTTCCTTATCGAGTGCATCAATTGCCAGCATTCCCAAATACACGACTTCCTTCTGGGTTAGTCTGGTCGCTAGGGCTTGTTTTTGAATGACTTCCTTAATCACGGAACTGACCGCGATCGCAGTATTAGTTTTTGCCACGAATAATAATCAACTATGAATAACTTTCCTTGATGTTAGCATCCTAGGTTAGATTAAGCAGGATAATGTTTGACGAATCACAGTTAATCGTGCTATAGTGTAAAAAACACAAAAAGGCGATCGCCCCCCGTCTAGACAACTAAGGTCGATCGACCTATTCCTCTAAAATCTCCACCAAATCCTCAATCATGATGTCAAAAATGCGGGCCAACCTTTGTAAGTAGGCAAAATTAACGGTTGTCATGCCTTGACATTGAGCATAGTTTCTGATGGTGCTGTAACCAATGCCCGATCGATCTGAAACTTCCTTAAGTGTCCAGCCATTCTGGTCTGCAAACTCCCGAATCCGCAACCTCACTAAGCCTTTGCTCATACTTACTTGACAAATAACAATCTGCTGTCGTTTAATATTAGATATCTGAAAAAGCGATCGCCTCACGTCTGGACAACTAAGGGCGATCGGCCTATTCTTCCAAAACCTCAACCAAATCCTCAATCATTACATCAAAAGTCCGAGCTAATTTCCGCAACAAAGTAAAGTCTACCGTTGTCAGCCCTGGACAACGAGCATAATGCTTGACCGTGTTGTAGACAACCCCAGAACGTTCTGAAACTTCCTTAAATGTCCAGCCTTTCTCGGCGGCTAGCTCTCTGACTTTAATTCTTACTAAACCCATGCTTGACAATTCATGCAATTGCGTAGTGTTTTTGTAAAGATAGATTATTTTGACCAAGAATACTTAAGGGCGATCGGCCTACTCTTCCAAAACCTCAACCAAATCCTCAATCATCACGTCAAAGGTGCGAGCTAACCTCCGCAGACAAGTAAAGTCAACCATTGCCATTTCAGGACGACGAGCATAGCTTCTAACGGTGCTATAAATGACCCCAGAGCGATCAGATACTTCCTTAAGCGTCCAGCCCTTCTCCGCCGCTAGTTCCCGAATTTTTAGCCTGACTAAACCCATGCTTGACAGTTGATGCAGTTGCGTCGTATAATTGTATATGTAAAGAGCGATCGCCCCCCGGCCTGGAAAACTAAAGAGCGATCGTCTGTAAAACACAATCTAGAGAGATTATTTCTTTCTATCAAAAAGCGCATTTGCCATATCCAAGCGCATTTGCCATATCCAGAAGTCTACTAACCATATCCAGAGGTCTACTAGCCATGATATCAGAAACTTCCGCAAAATCACGGACGATCGCAGAATCCAAAATAATTCACAAATCTCCCATCCTGCATCCCCTGGCGAGATTTGTTACAGAAGAAACAGTCGCACTCCTGTTCAATATCGCAGTAGACGACATTTACCGCATCGAATGCTGTCGCTACATGGTTTATGTGCACGCCAAACACCTCAGCCGGTTTGTCAGCTACGCCGATTTTCCGCCGATTGTGGCAGTAAATGAACCCGCACTTCAAGATTTTGGCAGATGGTACAAACGCTGGAAAAGCAAGCTAGCACCTGCATTTTGGACTAAATTCTACACGCACAAGTTTAGAGATGCTGTTTCAGTTGACAGCTTACTGGAGTGGGGAATGTTGGTAGCTAAAGTTAAATCCGTAATTTCTGGGGCCACGCTACAAGTGCTACGGGATGTTTATGCTCAAGAAAAAGATTTGATGGAGAAATTTTAAAGTGCGATCGCATCGCTTAGAAAACTTCATCCTCAATTCCCAGCCACCATTCTCCCAAATTCATTAAATCTTGCTGAATGTCCGCAAGTTCTGTAACATATTCCTCAGCAGAAATGTCCGATCGCCTTTCTTGCAATTTTTTCAGACGCAATTGTACCAACAGCCAAGGTTTAGAACTCCCGTCGGTTACTTCAATATATTTCGCTACATCTTTGCTATTCATAGTTATTGGTTATTCGTTATTAGTTATTCATTAGTGTACTGATATTATAGTCGGGTA
This sequence comes from Oscillatoriales cyanobacterium, assembly GCA_004294385.1. Taxonomy (GTDB): domain Bacteria; phylum Cyanobacteriota; class Cyanobacteriia; order Cyanobacteriales; family Microcoleaceae; genus Microcoleus. Next base: position 20,081 of record REAP01000062.1, read on the forward strand.
GCTTCTTGACTATTAAAACTTTGTTAAACTATATCACACTTAGTAAATTTGGTAATATTTATGCTTTAAGTAGTTCTGCACCTACCCAAGATGACAAAAACAAGGTAAAGTAAACCGCACAAGAGTTGAGAGTTTCTCAGATTCGACTCAGCCAAACGCCCCTACCTCTGCTAAAATGATGGTACTGGCGATATTCAGTACAAACCACTAACCGCACAAACCAGCAACAACAATGTCAACCTACTACTACCTTTTAGCCAGCCAACGCTTTTTGCTAGAAGAAGAGGACTTAGATGAAGTATTCAAAGAAAGAATTCGCAACTACCAAGAACAAGAAAAACAAATAGACTTCTGGTTAGTCAAACAGCCAGCTTTCCTAGAAGCACCAGCAATGGCCCAAGTCAAGGCGAAATGTCCTCAGCCATCAGCCGCCATTATTTCCACCGATCCGAAATTCATCACTTGGTTGAAACTGCGATTAGAATATGTACTGACAGGTGAGTTTGAATCACCTTCAGCAACTATCCCAGATGCCTTAGCATCTTTACAGCTAGCATGAACAAATCAGCAAAAAAATCGACAGCCAAATTAGCAAGATTTAAAAGTAAATTATACAATTTTATTGTGAATTTTCCCATACTGTCTGCTAGCTCGATCGCAATTTTTGCCTTAACAATTTCATCAAGTCCTGTGGTAGCTGAGTCGGCGAATTGCCAACCGCCCCAATCAGACGAATATCTACTGTTAATTGTCACCAAAACTCCGGATCAGCAAGAAATAGCCAAACGCTCTTTTCCGGGAAACACTAACAATACAGTTTGCCGATATATCGATGATACCGTAACGCGAGTTGGCGGCTTTCGCAGTCCGCAAATCGCTGGTGATTGGGTAAAATATATCCAAGATGTTGTGGGATTACGGGCTTATGTGGTGCAGCCCGCAGCATCAATCACCCAAAATCTCCCAGTCTATAATCCCCAACCAGCAACTAATCCAGACAATACGAATACCAGTGTTGCCTTCAATCCCCAAGCCCTTGGCCCCGGTTATGCTGTGTTAGTGGATTATTTCAATCAGCCGGAATTGGCGGCCCAAGTTAGACAAGTATTCGGAACACAAGTAGGCTTAGCTTCCTATGGCCAACGTCCGTTTTTGTTCGTCGTTTATACTACGGATCAAAATGCTGCTACTGCGATGGTCAAGACATTGAGCGATCGGGGTTTTTGGCCTATGTTAGTAGATAGCCGTCGTGTTACGCTAATTTCTCCTGCTGTTCGGTAATGTGATGCGTAGTCTGAGAAACCGGGTTTTTTCCAACAACATCGATACACCACCAAAAAACTGCAAAAACCCGGTTTCTTTGATTTTGGGTGTGGCCAGAAACCGGGTTTTTTCCGAGAATATCGATACACCACCCAAAAACTGCGAAAAACCCGGTTTCTTTGATTTTAATGCGATCGCGAACTACAGAGGTACTTGAATTTCTGGGAGTGGGATGGCGCTGGATAGAAACATCAGGAATCCCGACTAACAGAGATTGCTCCCCCTTGATTTCATAAACTCGTTTTTCAATCACCACTCGATTATCAACTTATTTTCCTAAAAATCACTCTTAATATGTGCTTTAAAAATAGAATTTAGCTGAAATTTTGCTGGCTCTTTTCTGGGAACTTTTTCTACTAAACAGCGTCTGGTCAAAGATTGTATAATGTGCATAAATTTAGCTTGAGATACTTCCATATTAGCAGGTTTTTGGGAAATATCTATCGGTTCATCTTGATGGGCTAACCAGTTGATCGCATTTTTTTCCAATTCGGATAACCGCTCTAACTGCGATTCTAAATTGGTTTCTATGTCACCTAAAAACAACTCATTTTCATCTGTCAGAAAAAGGTAAACGCTCCCGTTCAAGAATTCTACAATTGTTGAAGCAATAATATTTAACCAAGCTGGATGACTTTGATATAGTGTTATTAATTCATCCCATTTGTCCTCATCTTGTAAATCTTTTTGTCTCAAGATTTCTTTTGCTTCTTCTCCTAATCCTTGCAGATGTAATGTTTTTGTGTGTTTATTTTCTTTTTCTAAAGTCTCTATTTCTCCGGGTTTTTCCCAACTAATTAAAATTAAACAACTTTGATGAGATAAGGTAGCAATTTGCTGGAAAAATTTACAATAATCTTTATAGTCTGTTAAATACTGACCCGCTAAGTTACCAGTTTTAAAAATATTCTGCACGTCATCAAGGATTACTAAACAACGAGATGAGCGAAAATAATCTATTATTTCTGGTAATGAAGTTGCGTGGGATTGAGAAAAAAACTGTTTAAGTTCATCTTTAAGGTTGATCAGTTTAGGCAAATGCTCAAGACTGCGATAAATAATATAATCGAATTGTGTGTTAATTTCTGAGATTAATTTCAGAGTTAAAGCTGTTTTTCCGATACCACTCAATCCATAAATTGTAATTAATCTAGTCTTATCTTCTAAAATCCATTCTTTAAGAGTATAAAATTCTGAATTGCGCCCGTAATTATAGTTTAATTCTGGTGCTGTTGTTAGATCAATGATTGGGAGTTGATTTTGGACTTGGGAAGAGGGCGATCGCTTTTCTATATCCTCTAAAGATTGAGGATTTTCTCTACAAATATTAACATGATTTTTATTAATGTTATGATTACTAATAATCAACGAAGAATTACCAAAACTGTAGATAGTAGAACCAGCTTGATTTTCTAAAATAGAACGAACATTCTTTTGTTCAATCTCTTCTGAAAAAACATCGGAGAGAAGTTTCCATAATTTTGCTCCCTCTCTTTTAACATGATCATAACTATAACCATTATTTCCTGCAATTTTATGAAAATTTTGACGTTGTAAAACACTTTCTAATATAGATTTGTGTAAAGAATCAAGATGTTGTTTTGTTTTCGCGAATACCTGCTCATCAGTCCATTTTGACAATTCTTCAACGTCCATATATTTTTAACCTCACTCAATTTTTTTAGTTTAGCCACTAAAACCCACTGTTTGCCACTAAAAGTTAAGTTTTGTAAAAAATTACTAAAGATTAGCACCCGATGACACTATATCACACCAAATCCCACTATATCAATTTGGCTAGAAGATGCCACTCAACTCTAAAAATTAGAAAGTAAAATGTGAGATATTAAGTGAACAAGCATGAATTTGCTTGTTTGCTTGAGTAGTCATTATGATACCGCATTTTGCGGTGGAATTATCAAAGGATTATTCTTGGGAGGTTTTCTCATGGCTAAATCATCTGAATCATACGGTGAAGAAGTGGCGAAAGACATAGGAAAGACAGCCGCTAGAGTGGCTACAACCGCAGTGGTAGGCTCGGTTGTCGCCGGATTTATTGGGTTTGTCCTAACAGGTGGTAATCCGGCAGGGGCTGTTGTTGGTGCTAAGTTGGGAGCAGCAAAAGGAGCAGCAATTGGCGGATTGGGCGGAGACGGAGGAATTTCTTCTTAGTGAATTGTAAAGTGGGTAAAACGGCTAAAAATCTTATTCAAAAATCTGATAAGATTAATTCCGTTTTACCCATTTTGTATTTCTTGTTCAATTAAAACAAGAAGTGGTAAAATATTCCTTGACTCACTAGCTTGAACAATTAACTCATCTCCGACATGAACATGATGGGGAAAATTCGGTAAATCGGGAAAATGTTCTACATTATCCCAGCGTTTTTTTAATACTTACGCAAAGAAATCGGGTTTCTATGAAAAATCGTCGGTTTGAAACTAAATATCTACGCAGAAACCCGGTTTCGAGTCTCCTCGTGCGTAAGTCCTGAACTCAATTATGATACCGCAAAATGCGGTGGAATCATAGGTTAAGCATTAACATTAGGAAAAAAAATTCTATACTTTGCATCGTCCTTATTTTAGCAATGGTGGGATTCTTTGGTTTGTCTATAGTAGCAGGTATGGTTGTATTAGCCTCCCTCTATGATGGTAGTTATAAAAACAACGATACTGTATCTACTTTAACTATGACATCAATAATCGCTTTTATAGGAGGATCTGCATTAGTTTGGTTTTACAATAGTGTTCATCTATGTAATCCACTATAATGCCAAGATGATGTATCCCTCCCGCAAAAACGGAAAACACTTCGACTTCGCTCAGTGCTTTGGTTTTGATGCGTCCAGAACTGCCACTGTTATTATCACCTTAACTCCCTTTCCCGCAGCAGAGAATCGGCCCAAACAGCATCGGCTTCCGACAGCGCAGGGACTAACTGGGCCGTATAGTCGAGGGTAATGTCATAGGCGGCGCGATCGTACACTGTATTCAACAACGCCTGCAAATCCACAATCGGTTCCACATCGCCTGCACCCAAAGGCAATGGAAAGCCAGGAATCACATCTGGTATATTAAACAAGTATAAATCTGCCAAAGGTCTTTCATTTCCCCGACTCACCAAAATTCGATAACTCGCTGCATTGTCATTGTCAAAAACCGGGAGAGGTTCCCAACCCCGCAACAAGTCAATCTCCACGAAATTCGTGCGACTTCCAAACACCTTATCCCGCTTTTCCTCATACATTTCACGTCCTTTTCCAGATGGTTTATTAGTATGTAAAAGAATTTCAATTACCGTCACAACTTCCTTAGTCGCCATATCTATCACCTCCAAATACCCCTCTCTCACCTCCTCAAACATCGCTAATCTTACTTTCAAAGGTTCAGTAGTTCTTGTGGCGACAGCTACATTAGATGTACTTGAATTTCTGGGAGTGGGATTGCGCTGGATAGACACATCGGGAATCCCGACTAACAGAGATTGTTCTCCCTTAATTTCATAAATGCGCTTTTCAATCGCCACTCGATATTTTGGCACCAGTTGCGGAACTAAAGCATCTGCGATCGCCACTATTAACCTATTATGTACTTCTGGCCAAAAGTCAGGACTTTCTAAATAGGGATTCATCCCCGGAAATGGATTAGGCATTGATTTAACTCCTGTTAATTTACTTAATTCTATTATCCCCTCAATCCCCTCTCCTCCAACAAAGCATCAGCCCAAGTAGCATCTGTTTCCGACAACGGGGGAACGGGTGCGGCGGTGTAATCTATTCTAAAATCATAGGCGGCGCGATCGTACACTGCATTCAACAACCCCTGTAAATCTACAATGGGTTCCGCATCGCCCGCACGCAAAGGCAATGGAAACTGAGGAATCATATCGGGTAAATTGAAAAGGTACAAATCCCCCAAAGGCTTTTGATTTGCCCGACTCACCAAAATTCGATAATTTGCCTCAATATCGTTACCAAAAACTGGTAGAGGTTGGTAACTTCGCAGCAAGTCAATCTCAACCAGATGACTGCGACTACTAAACACCTTCTCTCGCTTTCTTTCGTACATTTCGCGCCCTTTTCCAGGGCGCTTATTGGCGGGTGACAGCACTTCAATCACTGTCACAACTTCCCTAGTTTCTGTATCTCGCACTTCTAAATATGCTTCCCTAAATTCCACAGGTACTGGTAGTCTTACTTTCAAAGCTGTCACAGGCGGTGCGGCAACAGCAATATTAGAAGAAGTAGGGTTTGTTTGACTTGTAGAGCGCTGCACAGTGACATCAGGAATCCCCACTAATAGGGAATTTTCCCCGCTAAGCTCATAAACTCTTTTTTCAATATCGACGATATATTTTGGCAGCAACTGCGGCACTAAGGATTCAAAGATACTACTAATTAGCAAGTGATGTACTTGAGGCCATAATTCAGGACTTTCTAAATAAGGATTCATCCCCGGAAACGGATTACTCATTAATTTAACTCCTGTCAACTTACATGATGCTACTATTTTAGCCGATCGCCTAAAAAAACGCAGACAATATCCAACTATTATCTGCGTTAATCTGCGTTAATCCGCCGACCTCTGCGGTTAAAAAATCATCCTAAAAATCCCCGTAACTACTAATAGCAGCCTGCAATCTTCCAATTACCTCATCAACCGAAATCGCCCCCAACTCCCCAGAAGCACGAGTCCGAATATTCAAACTATTCGCCTCAACCTCCTTCGCACCCACAACACCCATCACCGGAATTTTATCCTTCTCAGCATTCCGAATCAACTTACCCAAACGCTCGCTACTCTCATCAGCTTCCGCACGCATTCCTAGAGCCTTCATCTTCGCCGCCACTTCCTTCGCGAACGGCAAAAACTCAGCGCTGACAGGCAACAAACGCACTTGAATCGGCGCTAACCACAACGGAAAATCGCCTGCATACTGCTCGATCAAAATTCCGATCAAACGTTCCAAAGAACCGAAAGGAGCGCGGTGAATCATCACTGGGCGCTTGCGAGTGCCATCTTCGGCGACGTATTCCAGGTCGAAACGTTCGGGCAAATTATAGTCTACTTGCACAGTTCCCAATTGCCATTCTCTATCCAAGACATCTTGGAAAATGAAATCGAGTTTTGGCCCATAAAAAGCGGCTTCCCCAATTCCTTCAAAATAGTTCATTCCCAAAGTTTCCACCGCGCGGCGAATTGCACCCTGAGCTTTTTCCCAAGCTTCATCGGAACCAATGTATTTCTCTAAGTTTTCTGGATCTCGGAAACTCAAACGCGCTTTGAAATTCTTCAGTTGCAAACTCTTGAATACTGACAGAATTAAATCTACCACACTCAAAAATTCTGCATCCAATTGTTCCGGTGTCACGAATAAGTGGGAATCATCCACTGTAAAGCCGCGAACTCTGGTTAAACCGCCTAATTCTCCCGATTTTTCGTAGCGGTAAACTGTGCCGAATTCGGCTAAGCGCATGGGCAATTCCCGATAGGAACGCAATTCGCTTTTGTAAATTTGGATGTGGAAGGGACAATTCATGGGTTTCATCACAAAACCCTGTTCATTTGCGGCCGCTTCTGCATCTTCTGCCATCAGCGGAAACATATCTTCTTTGTATTTCTGCCAATGTCCTGAGATTTTGAACAAATCGACTCTGGCAATGTGCGGAGTCACTACTTGCAAATAGCCACGTTTGATTTGTTCCTGTTTTAAGAAGTCTTCTAAAATACTTCTCAAAATAGTGCCTTTGGGTGTCCACAAAGGCAATCCTGGCCCAACTGCATCGGCGAAAATAAACAAACCTAATTCTTTGCCCAATTTGCGATGATCGCGTCTTAGGGCTTCTTCTTTGCGGTGTTTGTAGGCTGCTAATTGTTCGGGGGTTTCCCAAGCGGTGCCGTAAATTCGCTGTAGCTGGGCTTTGGTTTCGTCGCCGCGCCAATATGCTCCTGCTAGGCTTTCGAGTTCGATCGCCTTTGGATTCAATTCACTGGTATTATCCATGTGAGGCCCCGCGCACAAATCCCACCATTGGTCGCCCAAATGGTAAAGAGTAATGGGTTCGATCAAACCTGCTAAAATTTCTAATTTGTAAGGTTCGTTAATTGCTTGAATCCGCTGCTGGGCTTCCTCGCGGCTGACTTCTTCGCGAATTACAGGCAATTTGCGGTTGATGATTTTGATCATCTCTTTTTTAATGGCTTTTAAATCCTGTTCCGTAAATGGTTCGGGAGTGTCAAAGTCATAATAGAAACCGTTTTCAATCCAAGGGCCAATGGTGACTTGGGCTTTGGGAAACAATTTCTGTACCGCCATCGCCATGACGTGGGATGTGGTGTGGCGAATTTTTTTTAGTTGCTCCGACTCGCTGGTGCGGGGCAAATCTATTTTAGCGGGCTGTTCGGGAACGGAAATGGATTCTGAGCTAGACATCGGTTGATTTAGCAATTAATTTAGTTGCACTGGCTTCTATCTTACTCAGTCCTCGGCATAGGATGGCTTTCTTTAATCGAAAATCCAAAATCCAAAATCCAAAATCAATTGAATCTTTGTTAAAAAAATGTTACATTTTGTAAATAGCGTCTAAGATTAAAATAGATAAATAACCCAATTTTGATCCATGCTTAATCCCAACTTGCCTGAAGCCGAATTGCTCAAATCCATACTGCAACCGCTGTTAGAGGATTTCAAATACTGGTTTGGTCGATCGGCAACTCTTTTGGAAACTGAGGAAATTGCCTTTCTCACCAGTGATGAGCAGTCTGATTTGCTGGCGAGAGTTCAACAGGCTCAGCAAGAAGTAAGTGCTGCCAGCGCTTTATTTCAAGCAACGGGTGGTCAAGTTGGGATTGAAACCGCAGCCATGATGCCGTGGCACAGACTGCTTGCCGAATGCTGGAAAGTCTCGTCGCGATTTCGCGCCTCGCCTGCGGCGAAGCCTGGAAAATAAGGTGATTTCAAATTAAGCCCGCCGTCAAATTCCCAACTTAAGGAAACATCGGTGGCAGACTTGACAACATCAAAAAAATTTCCAGTTAATAAGTTATTAATTGCTGAAACAGATTTGTAAACTGCTGTGTGGCTGTTTAGCCCGGAGAAAAATATCATGTTACACCTGCTTTATATCCTAGCTTTTACCGTTCTTGCCTTTCTAGCTGTCGGTAATTTAATCCGCAGCTTAGTCACGGTAGGTATGGAATCCCAGCGTCCTCAACAATTTAGACAAAATAATCGCTACGCATCCTATCCTCGCTCTCAGGCTGTACCGCATCCAGAACTTTTAGATGAATACGGCAATATTGTCAATGAGCCTTTGTTAGTGATGCGTTCGCTGACTGTCCAAGATGCTCGCGAACAATTGGATGCTCTTTACAAATCATCTCCCGGCGGCAGTGATGAAGGTGGCGAGTTAGTCTGAGTCTGGGAAACGCAAGTATTTATACTTACAGGCGATCGCTTTAAAAACAATAATTGGTCATTAGTTTCTAACTGATGGCTAGTTAATGGCGACTTTTGAGAGCAAGTTCTTAGCTAGCGATTAAGTAGACAGAATGGTACACTTATAAACGAACCCCTGGTACTTCATCAAATCACTACTTAACTTATGCAAAAACCACGCAACGATAGTAGTAGAAGATTTAAAGGTTCCTGGGATACTAAAAAAAACACAAACTAGCACAAGTGATAGCTGACTGTGGATTCCCTGAATTCATTTGAATGCAGCGATTAATTGATCGCGCTTGGCTAAAGCGTGAAAGCTTACCGAGGGATAACCGCTCCCATGCTCCCGATGAAGTAAGAAGCAAATGTCTAGACTTGTCTAGTATTTGTATGGCAGATACTGGAAGGGGATCGATCTCAAATTTTTGTCGATCGATCCCGTTTTGCGATCGGCAAAAATGCACGTTTAAGGCTAAATGATCGTCCCTATTTCGGTATTGGCAGAACTTCTGCAAGCTTTTCCCCAACTGCGGGCACAAATTTATTTCAAATCTTCCATGACAGCGCTATCTCACGCGATGGAAGATTTGGTTTTGGCGGGTTCGGATGAACCTTTGGTGATTGCTACCTTTCAGCGAGAGCGTTTCTACCGCCAAGAAGCTCACCGCTATCGGCGAATTGCCTCACGCTCTTCTCAGGTATACGTGCTCGCAGCACCGGAAACTGAGTTTAAAAATTCTTCGGAGTGTCACGAAACTGTGGCGTTTGCACCGGAAGAGCCGTTAAGCCAAGAGTGGAATTTAGTGGTGTTGGGGCAGGAATACTCAACTTGTCTGATTTGTCAAGAAAAAATTGTGCCGATCGAAAATCAAGACTCTGGCGAGCCACTGTTGATGGATCAAGCTCGTAGATTTGAGGGGATTTGGACTTTTGATCGCGAGGTAAGCTGTAAAGCAGCCACATTGTTACTCGATCGCATTGTCAAATATCGCCCAGAATTGGCAGAAAAGATCGATCGAGCACGAACAACTTACAACTTAGTCAAAACACCCAAGAAAACCAGGAAATCCACAACTTCCAAATCTACCAAGCCAGACCAAACTTTAGGGAAAACCCCCAGAATTCCCAATCCTAAACTGAGCGATGCTTTTGCCGAACGCTTAGTGACATACTTGCAAGCTGGTCAACACAAACTGCTGAAAGCATACGGTGCTATAGCAGCCCAAGAACGCAAAGAACGCCTTGTAAACTTAATTACAACGGCAATGCGACAATCTCTCAATCCGCAAGAAATCGTCGAAGTTGCAGTACAAGAACTGGGAACTGCTCTATCAGCAAGCCGCTGTTTAATTTATCGATGCAAAGCTACAGATATTGCAACTAAAGTCGATCGCGAGTTTTTGCGCTCTGGCACTAATTCCCTGCTAAATCAGACTTGGCCGTTACAGGAAAATCCGATATTTCGTGATTCGGTCGTAAAACAAGAGCGAGTTTACATCCAAGATACAGCACAACACCCGCTGATTGTCAATACAGAATTCTTGCGATCGCAAGTAAAACAATGGCAAATAGTCTCCTGGTTAATAGTGCCGGTGCTTTATCAGGGGCGGGTTCTGGGAATGGTCGAATTGCACCAGTGTCGATCGACTGTAGCTTGGGAAGAAGACGAACTGGCATTGGTTGAGGCGATCGCCACCCAACTCGGAGCAGCCTTAATTCAAGCAGAAACCTACGCACATTTAGAAGAGCTAAATCAACAATTAGAAGCTTTAGACCGCACTCGCAGCAATCTAATAGCCATCACAGGCCACGAACTCCGAACTCCTCTTTCTACTATTCAAGTATGTCTAGAAAGTTTGAATACCGAACCAGATATGCCACCAGAATTGCGGAAAATAATGTTAGAAACAGCCCTCGGTGATGCCGATAGAATGCGGAAACTCGTCCAGGATTTTCTAACTCTTTCCCACCTAGAAAGCGGGCGAGTTGCATGGAATGTAGAATCACTAACCCTGCAAGAATGCGTTGATTTAGCCCTCAGCAGCGTTCGAGCTCGTGGTTACGACAAAAAGTTGCCCCAAATCATCGCCGAAGTATCCGCAGAATTGCCTTTAGTACAAGCTGATGGCGAGTGGTTGGTAGAAGTGCTTTCCAAACTGTTAGACAATGCTTGCAAATTCACCACACCCCAGGGAAGTGTTACTGTTCGAGCTAAATGTAACGGTTCCCGCATGGTGGAAGTGCTTGTCTCTGATACGGGGAGAGGAATAGAGGCGAATAGTTTGAAAGTAGTGTTCGATCGATTTTATCAAGAAGAAGGAGCTTTGCGGCGCAGTGCCGGCGGTACTGGTTTAGGATTAGCAATTTGCAAACAAATTGTGGCTGGTTGGGGAGGTAAAATTTGGGTAGATTCCCCAGGAAAAGACAAAGGAAGTGAATTTCATTTCACTATTCCTACTCTATAGAACTCATTTGAGATCTTGTGAGCGCTCCCTGACAGGAGTCGTCAGTCCCAAAATCTCTTTTTTGAGGTCGTTCTGTTTAAACAAGGAGAGAACCCATGAAAATTCGGCAAATATTGCAAGAAAAACGAGCAGAAATTCTTCAACTTGCGGCCAAGCATGGCGCATTCAACGTGCGGATTTTTGGTTCCGTTGCGCGGGGAGAAGAACGGGAAGACAGCGACGTAGATTTTCTGGTAGAAATGGAAACAGAAAGGAGTTTATTAGACCGTATCGGACTGATCCAAGATTTAGAAGATTTCCTAGAGAAAAAAGTCGATGTTGCTAACGTTAAAGGATTGCGGGAAGCCTTCCGAGAACGTATACTCAGAGAGGCAATTTTCTTATGACGGACGACCTGATTTATTTAGCCGATATCCTTGAAAGGATAGAACGCATTGAAAACTACACTCAAGGGGGGAAAGTAGCTTTTTTTCAATCTCCTTTGATTCAAGATGGAGTTATTCGCAGTTTTGAAGTTATCGGAGAAGCTGTTAAGAGACTCTCTCCTGAACTAAGACAAACATACTCCGAAATCCCCTGGCGTAAAATAGCTGGTTTCCGAGATGTCCTTATTCACGATTACATCGGAGTAGATTTAACAGAAGTTTGGAACGCAGTAGAACGAAATTTGCCTGAATTAAAACAACAAATTTTAACAATTTTCCAGGCTTTTCAATCGTCAAGACATGATAATTAAATAATCTCCTCAAAGATTCATAGTTCAGCTTCAGTGCTCAAACAAAAACTCAACTTTTATAGGATGTCACATCTTGAGGTATTAAGCAAAGTTTAATCTGGGCGATCGCCAAAACACTGTTAACTTTCTTTACAATTTCCACAGTAGGGTAACAGTCTAATGATAGGATGCCCTAAAAATCCTTTGGATATATCTATGTCAGAAGAACTCACTGGACAACCTCCTATCTTCGGCGGCAGCACCGGCGGCTTGCTGACTAAGGCGCTAGTTGAAGAAAAGTACGCGATCACTTGGACTAGCGCCAAGGAACAGGTGTTTGAAATGCCGACAGGCGGGGCTGCAATCATGCGTCAAGGCGACAACCTGTTGTATCTGCCCCGGAAGGAGCAGTGCATCGCTTTGGGCGGCCAACAACTGCGGGCTAAATTCAAAATCTCGAACTACAAGATTTACCGTGTATTTCCTGACGGTTCTAATGAGTACCTGCATCCCAAGGATGGCGTGTTCCCTGAAAAGGTGAACGAAGGTCGTGTTGCTAATGGTAGTGTTCCTCGCAATATTGGCAGCAATCCTAATCCGATCAAGGTGAAGTTCACCGGTAAAAAGACCTACGAAGTTTAGGTTTTCAGAAAATTGCTGAGCTATATTGGATAGTATTTCCTAAAAAGCTCAGCTTGTATTTTCAAAGTTTGTAGTAGCGCTTGGGCGGGAGAGACTTTTTCTATATCGCCCAAGCGCAACTGCAAACTTCAATTCTTAATAAAAATTAATAATTAAAATAACAATGAATCTCGTAATCAGGCGAGCAACTCATCAGGATATTGATGTTTGCGCTCGGATTAATTATGAAGCTTTTAAGGGTATTTCCGATCGCCATCAATTCCCTACAGATTTTCCGACACTGGATTTTGCAACGGAAATCACTGGTGTTTTAATCAACAATCCGTTGTTTTTTGACATTGTAGCTGAAAGCAATGGCTCGGTTGTGGGCTGCGGTTTCATGGACGAACAGAACCCGATTCGCGGCATTGGGCCTGTTAGTGTCGATCGCACTTTTCAGTCTCAGGGAACAGGACGAAAAATCATGGAAGCCTTACTGGAACAGGGAAAGGAGGCTACCGGTATTCGTTTGGTTCAAGAATCTTTTAATATGGCATCCCTGTCACTGTACATTTCTCTCGGTTTTGAGGTGAAGGAACCTTTGCTGTTGCTGGAAGGGAAGTTTCGCAGTCAGCCGCAGTATGACTTTGAGGTGCGGCCGCTGAGAGGTGAGGATGTTGAGGAATGCGCGGCTTTGTGTAATAGAGTGTATGGGTGCGATCGCATTTCCGAGATTAAATACGCCCTAAATCACCTTTCTCCTTTGGTTGCCAACAAGCAAGGTAGGATTGTGGCCTATACTTGTGCGGTGTCTACTTTCGGTCACAGCGTCGCCGAAAGTGAAGCCGATATGCAGGCTTTGCTATTAGGTGCGGCTGCGTATAGTCCCGACGAAGTGCTTTGTTTTCACTTACCCGTGCGTTATGCAAATTTGTTTCGCTGGTGTTTGCAAGAAGGGCTGCGCGGCCTCAAGCCACTGGCAGTGATGGCAATTGGTGACTATCAACAGCCTGCGGGATGTTATTTTCCATCTTATCTTTATTGATTGTCTAACTAAACTTTAGTATAGCAAGCGTCAAAATGGTTAGGACTTTCTTAATCCCTAAAACCATTGCTATTATTGCATTTTTATTCTTCGTACTTCCTTCTTCTTTCTTCCTTCTTCCTTCGTGTTCTTCGCGTCTTCGCGGTTCGTACTTCCTTCTTCGTACTTCCTTCTTCGTACTTCCTTCTTCGTACTTCCTTCTTCGTACTTCCTTCTTCGTACTTCCTTCTTCCTTCTTCCTTCTGCAATATATGATATTTCCCAATTTTTCACAATTTTCTGAACTGGCAAAACAAGGTAATTTTGTACCGGTATATCAAGAATGGGTTGCTGATTTGGATACGCCGGTTTCTGCTTGGTATCGGGTGTGTGCCGGTCAACCTTATAGTTTTTTGCTGGAGTCGGTGGAAGGTGGGGAGAAAGTTGGGCGTTATAGTTTGTTAGGGTGCGATCCGTTGTGGATTTTGGAGGCTAAGGGAGCGCAAACAACTCAAGTTTATCGCGATGGTTCCCAAAAAGTGTTTTTGGGCGATCCGTTTGCGGCTTTGACTGAGTGTTTAGAACCCTATAAGCCCGTTAAATTGCCACAGTTACCGCCGGGAATTGGCGGGTTGTTTGGGTTTTGGGGTTATGAGTTAATTAAGTGGATTGAACCGCGTGTTCCTGTGTATCCGGCTGGGGAAAAAGATTTGCCGGATGGGTTGTGGATGCAGGTTGATAATTTGCTGATTTTCGATCAGGTGAAACGGAAGATTTGGGCCGTAGCTTATGCGGATTTGCGGGATGTTGGGGTTGATTTGGCTGAGGCTTATGGGCAAGCGTGCGATCGGGTTTCTCAGTTAGTTAACAAGCTGAAATCGCCGCTTTCCCAGCAATCTACTCTCATAGAATGGACTCCTCCCAATGACGGGCAAGATGCCCGTTCCACAAGTGTTAAAGACGGGCAAGATGCCCGTTCCACAAGTGTTAAAGACGGGCAAGATGCCCGTTCCACAAGTGTTAAAAGTGATAAAGACGGGCAAGATGCCCGTTCCACAAGTGGAGATACAGAGTTGAGTTACAGCAGCAACACTACTCCCGAAAAGTATTGTGCCAATGTCTTAAAAGCTAAGGATTATATCAAAGCGGGAGATATTTTTCAAGTAGTTGTTTCGCAGCGGCTGGAATCTGAATATAGTGGCGATCCTTTTGCGCTTTACCGCTCTTTGCGTTTGATTAATCCTTCTCCGTACATGGCTTATTTCAATTTCAAAGATTGGCAGATTATCGGTTCTAGTCCAGAGATTATGGTGAAGGCGGAAAACACTGCGGATGGCAAAAGAATCGCAACTTTGCGGCCGATTGCTGGTACTCGCCGCCGGGGAAAAACTTCTCAAGAAGATGATGCTTTGGCTGCGGAATTGCTGCAAGATCCGAAGGAAATTGCCGAACACGTCATGTTAGTTGATTTAGGCAGAAATGACTTAGGCAGAGTTTGCCGCAGCGGTACGGTAAAAGTTGATGAATTAATGGGAATTGAGCGTTATTCTCATGTGATGCACATTGTGAGTAATGCGATCGGAGAATTGGCTGAGGATAAGACGGCTTGGGATTTGTTGAAGGCTGCTTTTCCGGCGGGTACGGTTAGTGGTGCTCCGAAGATTCGGGCGATGGAAATTGTGCACGAGTTGGAAGGCTGTCGCAGGGGGCCGTATTCTGGGGTTTATGGGTATTATGATTTTGAGGGACAATTGAATAGTGCGATCGCAATTCGGACTATGGTTGTTCGTTCTTTAGGTGGTGACAAACATTCGGTTTCTGTGCAAGCTGGTGCTGGTTTGGTGGCTGATTCTAACCCGGAAATGGAATATGAGGAAACGCTGAATAAGGCTAGGGGGATGTTACAAGCAATTCGCTGTTTGAAATAGGGCAGAGGCCCAGAAACCGGGTTTTTTACGAAATACTTCAATGAAACCCTCAGATTCGGTAAAAACCCGGTTTCTTTAGTCGGAGTGCAACTTAAATGTTGCAACATTATCCATAACAGGCAAGATTCCTGTTCCACAAAGAATAAATCTTCTTGTGGGGTGGGCATCCTGCCCGCCCTTACCATTTTACCAGAAACCTAATTATGAATTTTTACATAGTTGACGTATTTGCCGAGTCAAAATATGCTGGCAACCAGCTAGCTGTATTTTGCGGTGCGGGAGTTGCCGAACTATCTGAAACCCAAATGTTAATGATAGCAAGGGAAATCAATTATTCGGAAACTACATTTGTGCGATCGACCGAACCCCAAAACGGCGGCTACGACGTGCGGATATTCACCCCCAAACAGGAGTTACCCTTTGCCGGTCATCCCACACTAGGAACAGCATTCGTTTTGCAGCAAGAAATCATCAACCAACCTGTAGAACAAGTTATTTTAAATCTAGCCGTCGGTCAAATTCCAGTTACTTTCAAATATCAAAATCAAGCCGCAGATATTTTGTGGATGCGACAAAACTCACCTACATTTGGTCAAGTTTTATCAGCCGAGACTCTTGCAAATGTACTGAATTTAGAAATAAATGAAATTGATGTAAGATTCCCAATTCAAGAAGTTTCTACCGGAGTACCGTTCATTATTGTACCGCTAACAACTCTGGCATCGCTCAAGAAAGCTAAAGTCAAATTAGACAAATATTTTGAACTGATTGAGACAACAGAAGCCAAAGATATTTTGATATTTTGTCCAGAGACTTACAGCGATGTCAATGATTTGAGTGTGCGAGTTTTCGCCCATTCATTAGGAATCCCCGAAGATCCGGCCACCGGGAGTGCAAATGGCTGTTTGGCTGGATATTTGGTAAATTATGCCTATTTTGGACAGGATTTGATTGATGTCAAAGTTGAACAAGGCTATGAGATCGATCGACCTTCACTGCTGTTATTGAAATCTCAGAAAAAAGACGGACAAATAGAAGTTTTGGTTGGCGGCAAAGTTGTGATGGTTGCTAAAGGAGAATTTATGTAGAATTAGCTTAAATAATCGTAAATACCTGTAGGGGCGGGTTTTACCAACCATAATAGTCAAAAACCAACAATCTCATAAACCCGCCCCACCCAAATGTAGGGGCGGGTTTTACCAACCATAATAGTCAAAAACCAACAATCTCATAAACCCGCCCCACCCAAATGTAGGGGCGGGTTTTACCAACCAGAATGGTCAAAAACCAACAATCTTGTAAACCCGCCCCAGCCGCTCATATTCATTGATCCGCGTTAGTGGGATAATGAAAGTCTCATCTTTACCAGATACTTTCTAATGCTACAAACATTTTCTCAGTCGTTGAATTTATCCCCCGAAGCTTCAGAAGTCCTGCTGTCACTTCCATTAACCAGTTTGCTCGATTCACCCGATCTCAGTGAATTGCTGGAAAGTCTCGATACTAATCTACTCAAAGAAAGCTTGCCGACTGCTGGGGCGGTTTTAGCCAAAAATCTCCCAGCTTTTTATGACTGGTTAGAAACTGAACTAGAGATTAAAAACGTCCCAGATAGTCCCGATCATGCTACGCAATGGGTAGTCGGTTTTTTGAAGAATCAAGAAAGTTTAACTCGTTTAGTTGAGTTGCACAAATCGATTCCTAGACCGGCATTAGAACGATCGATCCCTCGTTTAGTTGGTATATTTAAGGATGTGACACCGATCGAACTTAAGCAAGAATGGGAAAAAGCGGTTGCAGCACTTTGTTTGGTACTCGCCGTAGCAGCCCGCGAAAACCAGCCATCAGCGCTATGAAGGGATTTGGCGCGAGTTTAGGTAAAGCGGCTTTTTCGGAAAATTTGTAATTGAGCGCGATCGATCTGAACTACCACGGGCTTTTTCTTGTTTAGGACGATCGCATTATGTCTATTTAGCAAAATCCACTGAGCCAACATTACCATCAACACTCGCCTTTTCCGAAACTTTTCATCCAAAGAAGCCATTCGGACGATCGCCTCTTCAATCTTATACCACCAGTTTCTCCCTTTCTGAGAAATTACAAAAGTCGTTCCCGGTATGTAATCGCCTCTATTTGCCCAAAAAGCATATCTTTCGCCTAACGTAAAGTAGTGAAAAACATTTGTAGCTGTAGAATTCTTGGCTAACTTTTCACAAACACCCAAAGCATTAAAAGTGACAGTAGAACGAATATAATTGTAGTATTTTGCAGCAATTTGCTGAGCGACTTTGCCGCCCAAACTTTCTCCGATGACATCAGCCGGATTCCCGTTGACAAACTGCTGCTTTAGCCAATCAATAGCACCCACAGTTTCTGCCGATTTCAACTGTCGCTCTAATTTTGCCATAAACACATCTGGTGTATCTTCCAAAACGCGATCGAAAGGATACCACGAACCATAGCCACGAATTACCAAAATCGGCGCATGATTCGCATATGTTATACTAGAGCGAACTTCAGCATAAAAACCTGTTTTAAAATCTTCAAACACTTTTTCGACTTGATAACCATGCACTAACTCTCCTTCCTGATGTCGAACGTAAATTGAAGGATTATTTGGTTTAAAAGTATCATGTAATTGAGGTTTGGCAAACTTTTCATAGATCGCATCTAGTGAATGTCTTCCTGTTTTGCGATCGCAAAAATCCGATTTTATTGTTGTCATTACAAGGATAGCCAAAAACTAGATTTTGTTTGCCTTTGAAAGCTAACTATAGGGTAAGAGATTTTTGAGTCGCGCCGAGAGCACCCAATTAGGATATTCTGCTGTCAACAAATCGTATAATTCCTCATCTGCAATACTTTCTGGATCTTCTACACTGAAGAAATCGGCATTGTCTAGGTAGCGATCGCCCATTTCGTCAAGTTGCTCTAAAAAGCTAAAATCGCTCGCTGTAGCCCTAGAAAACCAGCCGCCAATGCCCTTACTTTTGACATCCTTCTGCGATTTGCCGATCGCCATAAATTGCCAAAACATCGGCTCATAGGATGACCATTTGAGCTGCTGCTTGGTTGCCGACTCATCCGCAGTGGCTCCATCCGTTACAAACATCACATACACTGGTTTATCGGCGCTAATAGGTGCGTAGCGACTGCCATCACGAGCGTTTGGAAAATAGAAATTTCTAATCTCCTGCATCACTCTACCGTAGTAAGTACCTCCTTCCAAAGGGTATCGCTTCAGTATATGATGGATGAAGTTTGGGAAATTGTCGATCGACATTTCGCCCGCATTATAAGAGTTGATGCCAAACAGAAATATATCGACGGATGCGTTGTCATCAAACCGACATCCCAAAGCCAAAATCTTCTCAGCTAAACGCTGAATTTTCCCAGAACTATACAGGGAAGACATAGAGGCAGAAATATCAAGGCAAAGTGCTACTTTGGCATCGTGATTTGTGAGATTTGCCTTCTTGAGTGAGATATCGGCTTTCTTGACGAGATCGAAAATGTGCGGAGCTTTTTCCTCAAGCTTTTTATCTAAAGCTATAGCTTTCTGGCTTTTTTCACTAACTTTGGGAGTGGCTAATTCAGTTATTGCTAATTCTGGAATTACTAATTCTGGAATTACTACTTCTGGGATTGTCAATTGAGTAGTTGCTAATTCTGGAATTACTAAATCGGAATTATTTAAGTTAGTTTCTTTTTGCTCAGTTTCCTGTTTGATTTCGACATAATATTTGTCTACAAAACTTTGCAATCCAGCATTGTATCCTTCTCCTACAGCTTGAAATCTCCACTTTGCATCTTTTTTATACAACCGTCCAAACTCGACTGCTGTCTCTTGTGAGAAATTTTGTTTGAGATTGTAACAAGCAAGTTCAGTGTCGGTTTCTGAGTTGTAAAGTCTAATAAAAGCATTTTGAATTTGGCTAAAATTTTGATTTTTTGCCTGTGCTTCGTGAATGGTGACGACAAAAATAATTTCTGTAATAGCTGGATTTATTTTACTAAAATCTAGATCAATTGTCTCGTTATCTGCTTTACCTTTGCCAGTTTTGTGATTTCCTAAATGGTGTAGAGACTGGTCGAGCGATCGCACATTATTGTAAAATACAAAATATTTTTCATCGGGAATTTTGCCATCTGCACCCAACATGAATACGGAAGCATCTATCTCATAGCTTTCTATGTTTTGATTCATTTGCCAGCCGAGGGCGACGGACACTTTGTGTAACTTAGCATCTTGAAAAAGATTAAATCTTTCGCCCTTACTTAATTGAATTTCCATCACGTTTCTCCTCTAATTGGTAGGATTTGAAATCAAGGGAAACATTCTTGATTTTGTTGAATTTCCCCTTGATTTATTTAGCTCGATCCCGATCGCAAGTCGATCAAGAATACTTGTCTACAAAGCTTTGCAAGCCAGCGTTGTATCCTTCTCCTACAGCTTGGAACCTCCACTCGCCGTCTTTTTTGTAGAGTCTGCCAAATTCGATCGCAGTTTCCCTCGAAAAATCCTCATCCAAATCGTATTTAAGGACTTCTGTGTTAGTAGTAGTATCGTAAATCCTGATAAAAGCATTCCGAACTTGACCGAAGTTTTGTCTCCGTAATTCAGCTTCGTGAATTGTGACAACAAAGACAATTTCTAAAACAGTCGGATCGACTTTGGTTAAGTCAACAGTCACTGTTTCGTCATCATTCGCTCCTTCTCCGGTTCTGCTATCTCCGAGATGTTTTACTGAACTGTCTGGGGACTCTTGGTTGTTGTAAAAAACAAAGTATTTTTCGCTGGGAATTTTCGCAGTTGCACTTAGCATAAACACGGAAGCATCCAAATCAAATGCTGCGCCGGTGTCTGTAGCGTTGGTATCCCATCCCAAACCGATCCCGGCATTTTTCAGCCCCGGTGCTTCTTTAGAGAGATTGATTCTCCCGCCTTTTTCCAAGTTGATAGACATTTGCTCTCCTATTCACAATATTACTGGCGTTACTACTGACTTCTTGCACCAATATCAATCAGGGGCTTTTTTGTGGGTGCGGGCGGGTTTATTTAACCTGTTTGCACCATGAGAAAGCTTTCGGTGAACCAGCCCCTTGTATCTTGAAAGAGGTACATTTGAATTTACCGTTGGGGGCGGGCGGGTTTATTGAGATTGTTGGTTCTTGTTATATATTGTTGGTGAACCCGCCCCTACAAGTTTTTGATTTGCGGGTGCAAGATCTCAGTTACTAGAAATTATATCAAGTTTTATAGCAGGTTGACAAATTGCCGCTGATACTCATCCTCAGTCATCAGTTCTTGGGTGCTTTCCACCCTGTCTAAAAACAGGATACCATCTAAATGGTCGTGTTCGTGTTGAAAAATTCGAGCCACAAAATCGGTTAATTCTTGTTGGTGCAGTTTGCCGTCTCTGCTGGTATATTCAATTTCGATCGATCGACTTCTCGGTACTAACCCGCGTATCCCAGGAATACTCAAACAGCCTTCCCAGTCTTTGACTGTCTCGGTTGAACTCGCTATAATTCGGGGGTTAATCATCGCTGTGGGCTCCATGTGTGGTGCTTGGGGATAGCGCAGATTGGGGCGGGATGCGACGACGAACAGCCGATCGCCCATAGCGACTTGAGGGGCGGCAATCCCCACTCCGTTTGCCTGCTGTACAGTAGAGATCAGGTTGTCGATTAACTCTTGAATGCGATCGGCTTGAATATTCTCAACAATTTGCGATCGGCGGCGCAATACGGGATTTCCTAATTGTGAGATTTGTAAGATTTCTGGCATTGGTAATTGGGAATTGGGAATTGGGAATTGGGAATTGGGAATTGGGAATTGGGAATTGGGAATTGGGAATTGGTAATTGGGAATTGGTAATTGGGAATTGGTAATTGTTAATTGGGAATTGGGAATTGGTAATTGGTAATTGGTAATTGTTAATTGGGAATTGGTAATTGGTAATTGTTAATTGGGAATTGGTAATTGGTAATTGTTAATTGGGAATTGGGAATTGGGAATTGGTAATTGGTGCTCTGCCCTTCGACTACGCTCAGGGTACGGATTATAGTCCCCTGAGCGTAGTCGAAGGGTTAACCGTCAACAAAATCATCGAACTTTTTGCACAGGTAAACTCCCAGGTTTCACACTCAAATTGAGTATTTGCCCATTCCGATTAATCTCCATTTGCAAAAGCCCGCCAACCCTAGCATTTTGCACAAATTCCTGAACAGCTTCCGACTGAATAATCGGCTGATTATTAATTTTTTGAATCACATCTCCAGCCCGCAAACCAGATGCAGCAGCGGGAGAAGTAGGAACAACACTCACAATTGCTACACCCCGATCGACTGTAACTCGAAGACTGCTGTTACCATTTTTATTAATTTGCTCCTTAACATCAGGAGTTAGCGTCGCCATTTCAATGCCCAAATAAGCGTGTTCGACTTTCCCCGTCGAAATCAGTTCTTGGGCCACTTGTTGAGCCGTCTTAATCGGAATCGCAAAGCCCAATCCTTGAGCACCTTGAATAATCGCCGTATTCATCCCGATAACTTGTCCCGAAGCATTCAACAGCGGGCCACCCGAATTTCCTGGATTAATCGCCGCGTCTGTTTGAATAAAACCAACTCGTTTGTCAGGTACGCCTACCTCCGAACTCGATCGCCCCGTAGCGCTAATAATCCCCGCTGTCACCGAATTGTCCAAACCCAAAGGATTGCCGATCGCGATCGCCCATTCCCCAGACAGCAGCTTATCAGAATTGCCGATCGTCACCACACCTTATCAGCACCCAACACACGTCCGGTAAAGCTGCGGCCATCCCTGAGAGTGACACTTACCGTATCTGCGCCTTCTACAACGTGAGCATTCGTCAAAATCACCCCATCAGCACCGATCGCAAAACCCGAACCAGTACCCCTTTCCATCCCACCTCGACCGCTTGAATTCGGATCTGAGCGAAAAAAGTCTTCCGGCGACAGCCCTCTATTTCCCGGTTTCACCGCCCGCGAAGCATCGATCCGAACTACTGCCGGCCCCACTTTTTCCACCGCTGTGACAATAAAATTCACATTAGCTGGATTGCCAGAAAGGGAATTTGGTAGCAATCCTTTGCTAGCTTGAGGTTTAGTATTCAGAGGTAGTTGCAATTTCGGTTCCAGCGTCCTTTGTGGTTCACCAGAATTTGCGGGTAATCGGGAAGCCGTCAGACGATCGCCCAACATGGCGGCCCCAGCTCCCGTCACCAGTAGTAATATGTAGATTGCCGGTTGCTTCCAAAATTTGCCAGTTGAACTCTTCATGACGACTTTTTTAGGCTTTCCTGCCAAATCTAAAATATTTGCGGGCTGATTCCCGATACCTTTGAGTCACCTGGGGGCCGCAGAATTTTGGGGCGATCGGCAGACTCCTCTAAACTTTAGCATTGACCTTCCTCAATTTGCTCACCAGCCCGTAAAAAATGTTGATTGATCGATCAACCTTCAAAATCGCCACTTCGATTAAACTGAGATCTTGCACCATTCTCAATTAGCCTTTTATGAACAGGCAAGATGCCTGTTCTACAAGAAATCCACTCTTTGTGGAACAGGCATCTTGCCTGTTGCTGAAATGCTGCTAGATGCCTGTTCTACAAGAAATCCACTCTTTATGTGAGATTAAACTGAGTTCTCAAGAATACAAATTGAATCTGTTTGAATGCCTAGTGGCAGAGGTAGAACGTGGAAATTCCACTCGAAAGTCTGTGGAATCAGATACTTGAACGTCTCCAGGTACAACTGAGCAGACCTAGTTTTGAGACGTGGATCAAAACAGCCAGAGCCGAACAACTGGAAAATAACTGTTTGATCGTCAGTGCCCCCAACCCCTTTGCTCGCAATTGGTTGCAGAAATATTACGTCAAAATCATTGCCGATGCAGTGCACGACATTCTCGGCTATCAAGTAGAAATTTACTTGACAATTGCTGGCGGAGATGAAACCGGGAACAATGGAGAGCAAGGACTGATTTGGCCATCTCCGATCGCCGATATCCCCGAAAGCCACTCGCTGCATCCCCCCAAACCCGCCAATCTTAACCCCAAATACGTCTTTTCCCGTTTCGTTGTCGGTTCCAACAACCGCATGGCTCACGCAGCTTCCCTCGCAGTAGCCGAGTCTCCGGGCCGAGAATTCAATCCCCTATTTTTATGTGGCGGTGTCGGTTTAGGCAAAACTCATCTGATGCAGGCGATCGGTCATTATCGCCTAGAAATTGACCCCAATGCCAAGATTTTCTACGTTTCTACCGAGAAATTTACCAACGATTTGATTGCCGCAATTCGCAAAGATAGTATGCAAACTTTCCGCGATCACTATCGAGCAGCCGACGTTTTATTAATAGATGACATTCAATTTATTGAAGGTAAAGAATACACTCAAGAAGAATTTTTTCACACTTTCAACACCTTACACGAAGCCGGAAATCAAATAATTTTAGCTTCCGATCGCCCACCGCAACAAATTCCCCGCCTCCAAGAGCGTTTATGTTCGCGATTTTCGATGGGATTAATTGCCGACATTCAGTTGCCAGACTTGGAAACACGAATGGCAATTTTGCAGAAAAAATCCGAGTATGAAAATATGCGATTGCCACGAGATGTCATTGAATACATTGCTTCTAGCTACACTTCCAATGTTCGGGAATTAGAAGGAGCTTTGATTCGAGCCGTAGCGTATCTTTCAATTACTGGTTTGCCAATGACAGTAGAGAATATCGCCCCAGTTTTGAATCCGCAAACTGAAAGAGTAAAAGCGACACCCGATGCAGTAATCGCTGTAGTGGCAGAGGTTTTTGAGGTTTCTGTTGAAGATTTGAAAGGCTCTTCCCGCAAGCGAGAAATTAGCTTTGCGCGTCAAATCGGGATGTACTTAATCCGGCAGCATACTAATTTGAGTTTGCCGAAAGTTGGCGAAGTTTTTGGTGGAAAAGACCACACGACTGTGCTTTATAGTTGCGACAAAATTGCTCAGTTGCGGAACACTGACCCCAATTTGTCCCAAACTCTGCGTCAATTGAGCGATCGAATTAATCTGATTAGCCGCAAGCCCTAATTAGAATTCATATTTTGCCAGATGATTAGAAACAGGCAAGATGCCTGTTCCACAATAAAATTTATCTTATGTGGAACAGGCATCTTGCCTGTTCATAAAAGCCTTGTTCAAAATCATTATGGGCAAGCTGAACTGTGGAAAACCTGTGGAAAAGTTACCCTGAATTGGTCAAAAACATTAATATTTCGCTGGAAAAAGTTTGTGATCAGGAAGAATTAGTCGATCGCGGATCCCAACTTTTCCACAAGTTTTCCACAGGTTGCAAGCCATCATAAGCCTTATGAAACAAGCATTTTAGATTGTTTTCCACAATTTTTATAGTTCAAATAGTGCGATCGGGCCCTATTATCCCCGACTTCTGGCTCCAATATCTAAGTATTCTGTTTTTGAGGTGAGTTTACTGAGCGATCGGCTTTTTATGATAGGATTTGCTTCTATCTAAAATCCGGTTCTTCATCTCATGAAATTGGTTTGCACCCAAAGTGACCTCAACGCCAACCTCTCGTTGGTAAGTCGGGCAGTTCCCTCTCGTCCGACACATCCCGTACTAGCCAACGTGCTCTTAGTAGCGGATGAGGAAAATCAGCGGGTTAGCTTGACAGCATTCGATCTAAGTTTAGGCATTCGTACCAGCTTTGCAGCAGCAGTGACAGAAGGCGGAAGTTTCACCATACCCGCTAAATTGCTCAACGACATTGTTTCCAGACTCCCAGACGGAGAAATCACCTTAGAAGACGAAGCCGGAGACACCGTAGCATATCTCACTTGCAGTTCTGGTAGCTACCAAGTCAGAGGCATGGGCCCAGAAGAATTTCCAGAATTACCCGCAATTGAATCAGGAACAATCCTCAATTTGCCCCCAGAAGCCTTAATAGAAGGACTCAAAGGAACTTTATTTGCCACTAGCCCCGACGAAGCAAAACAGGTACTTGCAGGCGTACACTTAAAAGTCCTAAAAGATTGTCTAGAATTTGCAGCCACAGACGGCCACAGATTAGCAGTAGTTCAAACTGCCAATGAAAGAGCCGAAGGAGAAGAAACAGAAGAAGAATTTGAAGTGACAGTTCCAGCCAAAGCCTTGCGGGAAGTAGAAAGAATGCTAGTCATGCGACAGTGGACTGAACCAGTCACCCTGCATTTTGAACACGGTCAAGTCGTCTTTGAATGGGCCGACCAACGACTGACAACCCGCACCTTGGAAGGGCAATATCCCGCCTACAGACAGTTAATTCCGCCTTCCTTTGAGAGGCAAATTACTATGGATAGGCGATCGTTCTTATCAGCAGTAGAAAGAATCGCCGTTTTTGCCGACCAAAAAAACAACATTCTCAAATGCAGCATCGACACAGTAAATCAGGAAATCACCCTATCTGTAGATGCCAAAGATGTCGGTAGTGGCAAAGAGTCAATGCCCGCACAAATTTCGGGAGAAAGCATAGATATTGCCTTCAATGTCAAGTATTTAATTGACATTTTGAAAACGGCTCAATCCCCAGAAATTCAACTGCAATTAAATGGTGCTTTAGCCCCCGTAATTTTCCAGCCTTTGGGTGGAGTTAATGCAACATTCTTGGTAATGCCAGTACAGCTAAGAGCGTAAAAAGAGTCAGTTGTCAGTTGTTATAGCAACCCTAAATCATTTGTGAATTTCTTACTCCCTCCCCTTACTAAGGGGAGGGTTGGGGTGGGGTAAAAATATTTACGACTCATTTAGAAATTAGTCCAAGGCAGTGCCGTGTCCCTACAATTAATTACGGTAGGGAGACGGCAATGCCCATAGGTGTCAACTTAAGCTGTCAGCCCGCCCCGTGTTCATTGGTCATCCCGCGAGTCCGACAGGGGTTTAAACCCAGGGTTGTTTCATTCTCGGGTGCGATCGGCAAAAGTAAAAGCGATCGCGCTATCTGATCAGATTTTTAGCGACCGCT
>REAP01000063.1 GCA_004294385.1 Oscillatoriales cyanobacterium
GCATTCAGGAAACTAATTAAAATATCTTGGCTTTGATCCGAACCAAAGATTTTTTTAAAGGCATAGTCTGTTTTGGGGTTAATAAATTTCATGGTGTTAGTTAAAAACTCCAGATAAGTGTACTATAGTAATGCGATCGTACTCAATTAAATATTTGTTGTTCGGTTAACCAAGATGGCAAATCGCGATCGCCAAAAATCTCGTGTTCGTGGGCTGTGTTGAAATTTGTGTCGTTATTCATAGAATTTATAAAATTTTAATTCCCGTAGGGGCGGGTTCACCAACCATAATTGCCTAAAATCAAAAATCTCATAAACCCGCCCCCACCCAACCGTAAATCAAAATGTACTTCTTTAATGTAGGTGTGGGTTGTACCGATCGCAATTGCCTAAAATCAATCATCTCACAAACTCGCCCCGACTTCGACTTTTTATAATTCGCATAAAATAACCAGAGAAATATAAAGATTTAGTAAGTGGGAAGCTCAAACGCTGACAGTGCGATCGAACTTTGCTAAATTCCTAGTAGTTAAAAATCTAGCGTGTCATCTGCCACCAGGTAGAATTACCGCCTCCTAACTCAAATCAGGCGATTCCCTTCGGGATAGCTTCGCTTCACGAGCCAGACGAACTTAACAACAAATTATTCTACTGGAACCAAAAGCAGATGAAAACTCTAGTTCAAATTAACCCCAACAAGAAAAAAAAATTTCCCTTGGTTGGTTGCATCTAATGCAACCAACCAAGGGAAATCGTCATCATTGACCCCACAATACCCGAGTGCGATCGCATAATCCAAGGCATCAAACCAGATAGGGCCACCTACATCCTCGAAAATAAAGTAAATGCGATCGAGCAAATCACCACAATCCTCGCTCAGCATCAAGGCATCGAATCGCTACACATCATCACCCACGGTAGCCCCGGCAAGATTTACTTAGGCACAGCAGAACTCAACAGCAGCAACATCGAAAACTACAGCCAACAGTTGCAACAGTGGCGAAATAGCCTCACTGCCAATGCCAGCATCATTCTGTATGGCTGTAACGTAGCAGCCGAAAAATCCGGGCACCAATTCCTGACTCAACTGAATCAACTCACAGGCGCAAACATCGCCGCTAACTCCCAACCTACAGGTAACTGGGAACTCGGAGGCACCTGGGACATCCCGCAACTCATCCCCCCATCGAGCCAAAGGGCGAAACTTGCGATCGTAGAAACCACCCTCAAAACCTACAGCGGTGTGCTGGGATTCGCCCCCAAAGTTGACTTCACAACTGGCGATGGCCCTAACAACGTCAGCATCGGCGACATCAACGGCGACGGGAAACCTGACTTAGCTGTGGCGAACTCCGGCAGCAAAGTCTCCATCCTGCTCAATACCACTGCCACAGGAGCCACCACCCCCACTTTCGCCCCCCAAGTCGCCTTCCCTACTGGCACTAACCCCGCCTCCACCAGCATCGGCGACATCAACGGCGACGGGAAACCTGACTTAGCTGTGGGAAACAACGACGGCAACGTCTCCATCCTGCTCAACACCACCGCCACCAACGCCACCACCCCCACCTTCGCCACCAAAGTTGACTTCCCTACTGGCAGTTTACCCTTATCCGTCAGCATCGGCGACTTCAACGGCGACGGGAAACCTGACTTAGCTGTGGCGAACTCCAGCAGCGCCAGCGTCTCGATCCTGCTCAACACCACCGCCACCAACGCCACCACCCCCACTTTCGCCCCCCAAGTTACCTTCCCTACTGGCAGTATCCCCTGGTCCGTCAGCATCGGCGACTTCAACGGCGACGGGAAACCTGACTTAGCTGTGGCGAACTTCAACAGCAACACCGTCTCCATCCTGCTCAACACCACCCCCACCAACGCCACCACCCCCACCTTTGCCACCAAAGTTGACTTCCCTACTGGCAGTGCCCCCAAATCCGTCAGCATCGGCGACTTCAACGGCGACGGGAAACCTGACTTAGCTGTGGCGAACTCCGGCAGCGACACCGCCTCGATCCTGCTCAACACCACCCCCACCAACGCCACCCCCCCCACCTTTGCCACCAAAGTTGACTTCCCTACTGGCAGTGCCCCCTTATCCGTCAGCATCGGCGACATCAACGGCGACGGGAAACCTGACTTAGCTGTGGCGAACGCTAACAGCGACACCGCCTCGATCCTGCTCAACACCACCGCCACCGGAGCCACCATTCCTACCTTTGCCACCAAAGTTGACTTCACAACTGGCCGTGGCCCCGAATCCGTCAGCATCGGCGACATCAACGGCGACGGGAAACCTGACTTAGCTGTGGCGAACTCCGGCAGCGACACCGCCTCGATCCTGCTCAACACGCCAACGCCAGTAACTCCCACACCAACGCCAGCAACTCCTACACCAACGCCAGTAACTCCCACACCAACGCCAGCAACTCCCACACCAACGCCAGTAACTCCCACACCAACGCCAGTCACGCCAACGAATAAGAACAACCCTCCAGTTGTAAATCTTTCTGCCTTTTCGCAAAGTGGAGCACTAGGTTTTTCTCAAACTGGCAATGTGTTTACCTTGGCTGCAAACACCGATACTGACCCCGATCCGGGCGACAGCATTAATTATTCGATCGCCCTGGCAGATTTCAAGGCGTTGAATTCGTCGGCGTTTACATGGAAAACCGATCTAAATCGCGGTTCCTATCGTCAGCCAGTAAATGGGTCAAGTTTTCCTGAGATTCCTCTCCCTTCATGGTTAACTTTCAATCCCGCAACTCGCAAAATTGAGATCGGCGCGACTCGCCCGCAGAAATTTGACTACTGGATGAAGATAACAGGAACGGATCCGTCTGGTGCCAATGTTAGCGAAATAATCCGGTTCAAAAGTTACTCTTTTGGCGGTTTTGTGATTGACGACTATATTGCCGGTGCGAATGTCTTCTTTGATGCTAACAAAAATGGCATCGCCGATCCGAACGAACCCAAAGGCACAACAGACGGCAAAGGCGCATTTGATTTTGATATTCCTTCCAGCTCTTTTGACACTAATAATAACGGCAAACTCGATGCCAGTGAAGGTAATTTAGTCGCTTTTGGCGGCACAGACATCGGTACGGGTTTACCCCTAGAAACTCCGGTCAAAGCGACACCCGATGCAGAAGTAATTACTTTACTGACTAGCATGGTAGCTGAATTAGCCGATCGCGGTTTAAGCGTGAATGAAGCCAATGCCAAAGTCACAAGCGCTTTCGGTATTCCCAGCGACATACCGCTGAATTATGTCGATCCGATCGCTGCTACCCTAGGGCAACAACCGGGTGGTAAAGCGTTATTAACTGCGATGCTGGTAGCCCAAAACTCGATCACTCAAACAGCAGGATTAATTGAAGGTGCCAGCAATCTGACTATGGGTGATGCTGTCAAGCAAATAATTAGTACGATCGCCGATCGCATCCAAACAGGAACCTTAGATTTCACCAAACCCGAACAAGTGGCGGATTTAATCCGAAAAGTGGGTGATCGGGTAAAGGCGATCGATCCTAATTTTAACGCCCAAGAGATAGCAGTGGCCGCACCAGCACTAGCCCAGGTAATCGCAGCATCCAATCAACGGATTGTAGGGGCGATCGCAACTAATACCGATCTGACACAACTGCAAAAACAAGTAGCAGTAATCCAAAAAGTTACTTTAGGTGCAACTACTGAAGACTTTAAAGCATTTGGTGCGGGTCAAAAAACCCTTGATTCTCTAGTTGCAGAAAACACGGGTAAAGCGTTAGACGCACAAATTTTGAATGGTGGTAATAACCCTGTAACTCCAACACCAACACCTGTAGTTACAACACCAACACCTGTAGTCACAACGCCAACACCCGCAGTCACAACACCAATACCAGTCACAATACCGACACCAGTCACAACGCCTACGCCTACACCAACACCACCAACACCGACACCTTCAACGACAGCGGCAGTGCAAATTTCGATCGCAATGCCAAAACCATCGGTATCAAGTAACGTGCGATCGGGCTTACCAGAAAACACCCGATTAGGAGATGTTTACCTGCTAACAGATAGCAACGATACCAGCTTCCCAGCAGCAGCATTAGGCTTAAGCATATTTGCCCTTGCCGGCAACGATTTCTTAACCGGATTAGACTTCCCAAACACCTATTTTGGTAATCAAGGAGAAGATACTTTAGTAGGTGGAGGAGGTAACGACGAACTAATTGGCGGCAAAGGTTCAGATTCGCTTGTGGGCGGTATTGGCAACGATTTTTTGAGCGGGAATAATGACAACGATATCCTGCTAGGTGGAGAAGGCGATGATACTCTACGCGGTGGTAAGCAAGATGATATGCTATCAGGCGGTGCGGGTAACGATATCCTGAGTGGCGATTCCGGTTTTGATATCCTCACAGGTGGCACAGGGAATGATATCTTTGTATTGCAAGATACGGCTACGGAACTATCTCAAGCCGATGTGATTACTGACTTTACATCGGACGATAAAATCAAGTTGATTGATGTCACTTTCAGTCAATTAACTTTTGAGTCAGTTAATGTCATCTTAGATGGTGCAACTCCTGTATTATCAACCGCAATCAAATCTGGGAATGACTACTTGGGAGTGGTTTATAATCTGAATCCAACGGCTCTCAATAGTAGCTCCTTCTTGTAATAAAATTAGTTCCTAGTGAGGAGTTTAGTCCTCACTAGGAACTAATCTTATGGCGTGCGATCGGACATCATATCAAATCCGCTAGCATCGGAATAGTAAATTCGAGTTAACTGTCAACCGTCAACTGTTAATCAACCTTTCCCTCAATTCAGCAGCCGATAACTGTGGCATTTGTTCTACCAACAATGTCAATTCTGTGACGGGCAATGCTAGCAAATTTGTCAGGGCTGTAGACAGAATATCACCCAATTCATTTTGGCGCATTGTCAAGACTTTTTCTGCCAATAATCTTACCGCTTGTTCCTGCCCTGCTTCATCAACTGTCAGCATCGAAATTGCTAGCAGCAGCACCGTAAAATCCGCAGCAAGCAACTTGGATATTGGAGATAAAAACACTGTCATTCTCTGGCTTAATTCTCCAAATCTAACTTGCAGAAAGTTTTCTAAGATTAAGCGTTGTTGTGCTTGTCTACCTTGCTCAAGTCCTTTTTCAAGTCCTTTTTCAAGTCCTTGCTCAAGTCCTCGTTCGAGTCCTCGTTCAAGTCCTCGCTCAAGTCCTCGTTCAAGTCCTCGTTCCAGTCCTTGTTGCTCTGCTGCTTGTAATTGTTGTTGAAAAAGTGGTGCGATCGCCATAATTAACTCCCGCTCTTCTGGTTCAGGTTCCCGTTGGTTTTCGACTACTAAATGTGACTGTAGACGATACAGTAATTCTAGCGCAATCATCCGCAATGGATCGTCCGTTGCTAAAGCGCTTAATTGCCCGATCGCCCTTTCTTGGACTTTCCCTTTCCCCAAAATCCTCAACCACAGGGTTTCTGGGATTTCTGGCAACTGGTGGATGACTACAATTGCCCCTCGCCAGTGCTTCGGGAAAACATAGATTCCTTCCATCCAATTTTCCAGGTTTTCTACCCCACCAAAACCTTCCAGCAGTGATTCTGATGCCGTGGGTGTCAAAATCCATAGTTTTGGTAACTTGCCGTCATTGAGTCGAGTATTTTCTCTCCTCGCCTGTCGCTCTAATTCACTTTGCAAACCCCATAACTTACTCATACAGCTCCATACTTCCTTGATGGTTACGGGATTGCGAAACGGCTCAAAAATTGCTGTTGTACCAGCCATTTTTCCCAACAATCCCAGGCTGAGTGAGTATTCAGGAATTTCGACACCTGGAATGAAATAAACATCGATTTCTCGGACTTCGGAAGTGACATCACGACCGATATTAACCGTTCCGATGGGTGACAGCAGTTCTTCCAGGAATTCTTTGGCAAAGCGATCGTGAATAAATCGCGTCATATAAATTAAAGTTAATTTTATGAATTGATTATAGCATGGTGGCGCGATGTTTCAATGTCTTGAGATGATATCAATTCCGGTAACACCGGAATGATATAGAGGACACGGCAGTGCCGTGTCCCTACAATTAATCTGGCGTAGGGACACGGCACTGCCGTCTCCTAATTTAAGCTACTAATAATTCCAAATTTTAAGGATTATTCATACTTGCGGCCACGCCACTGAGTTGGCTGATTAATCGCAGAAATGAGAATTCGCAAAAATGCTAACGGATCGGCTAAGGGAGAAAGCCAAAATAGCCATTGACCCGATGCGTTTGTCCGATCGTAAGAAGGAGCGATCGCAAAACACAAAGCCGATCGCACTGCGACCAAAAATACATTCAATCCCAACAGCCAACCGTAGGGAAACACCGCCACAGACGATCGCAAACCAAACAGCAAATAACCCAATAAAATCAGCACCGGCAAACCTTGAACTGCAAACAACAGCCACAAATCGCCCCAAATTTGAGCCCTAGAAGCGGCATCCTTCAAATCGAGCGATCGACCCCACTCATTCCAAGTCTCGATCGCACCTTCATACATCCGTACCTGCAACACCTTAGCCCCGTCCAAAAAGCCCACCTTAAAACCCTTAGCAGCAGCATAGCGAGCCAGAGTCACATCGTCACAGAAAGAACCCTTAGCAGACTCGTAGCCGTCCAATTGCACCAAAACCTCGCGCCGGCACAAAAAACATTGACCGTTCGCCATCACCAATTCCGGCACATCTCCACCAGTCCCGGTCGGCCCGAATCGATAAACTAATGTCATCAACAGCGCCGGTTGCAGCCAAAATTCCCCTGGATACTTGAGGATAAACTGTGGCGATAGTGAAATTAAATCGTAATTTCCAGCCGTCGCCGTTTTCAGCAAACTCGCAATCAAACCCGGATGGGGAACAGTATCGGCATCTATCCCCAAAATCCACTCGCACTTCTCGGAACTTGCCAAAAACCCCGTATGCAAAGCCCAGGGCCGCCCCACCCAACCAGCCGGCAGTGGGTCATCGTTAATTACCCGAAACCGGGGGTCTTTTTCGGCGGCGGTTTTGACTAAATCTGCTGTTCCATCAACGGAATAGCTATCAACGACAATGACTTCGCGGAGTTCGTAACTTTGGTTGGTTAATCCATCTAAACAAGGCGCAATGCGATCGGCTTCATTTAAAGTTGGGACAACGACTGTACACGCACCAAGTAAATCCAGTGTCGGCGATTCTGGTTCCAGGGGCGGGATGCGCGAGGGGCCTTTGATTAAGCGCGACATCAGAATTGCTACGGCGGGTAATTGTAGCAGTAGGAGTGTGAAAGATAAGAGATTGGGCATAGGGCATGGGGCATGGGGCATTGGGCATTGGGCATAATGACTATATAGCAATCTATACGGTCACTGAGCCCTTCGGCTACGCTCAGGATAAACTACGTCGAAGTGTCGAGGCTATACGGTCACTGAGCCCTTCGGCTACGCTCAGGATAAACTACGTCGAAGTGTCTAGGCTATACGGTCACTGAGCCCTTCGGCTACGCTCAGGATAAACTACGTCGAAGTGTCTAGGCTATACGGTCACTGAGCGTAGTCGAAGTGTCTAGGGCATCGAAACAGTCAACTGACCCTTCGACTACGCTCAGGGAACTGCGACAGTCAACTGACCCTTCGACTACGCTCAGGGAACTTGATATTACTTGCGTAGAGCGCCAACGGGCTGAGGTGGAATTTCAGCTTTGAGATTATCCAAAGATGCTGCAATCGTGTCTGTGGTATTGCCGATCGCAGGTTTAGCCATCAAGCTTAAAACGATCGCGGGCACAACACCCAGAAGCACAGCTAGCATTGTTGGAAACCAGAACCGAGAATCCAAAGAAGTTACAGTAATAATTGCTCCGAAAGCAAAATTTACCACATAAACAATTACAGGCAAACTCATGGACGATCGCTCCAAATGAATCGGAGTTTTCCGCCATAAAAAAGCTGCAACAGACATAAACAGAGCTCCAGTACCCATCCATCCCGCCAAATTGCGGTAAGGCATCCCGAAGAAAGCTCCAAGTTCCTCAAACTCCCAAAAAGGCATAGAAGTCTGACTCATCGCCGGATCTAGTACAAAATCCCAGGCTGTTAGCAACATAGCACCAAGGGCGATCGCCCCAAGTTGCCGCACCCAGTTGAGTTCACCCTTGCCACCAGCCAAGCCAGCGCGAGCGATGATATAACAAACCAGTCCCAGATAGAACCATGACAGCGGGATGGTAAACGGCACCAACCCGGCAATTTTGTAGCCCAAACCGCTCAAATAGTGATAATTGCCAAAGGGAAAACCTGTACTCGTTCCCAATAACTCACTACCCAAAGATAAAAAGACTGAAGGTATCAAAAATGCGATAGTAGCACCTAAACCCAATGTCCGAAAGCCATAGAGAGCAACGGCTGCTGCACCAAAAATGATATAAACGACTCCACCTCCAGCCATCCCCCACTGGAACAAAGTTTGCCCAGCCGGAGGCAAACTCATCACCAATTCGGGACGGGGCAAAATCAGTAGTAGCCCTGCTAGTCCAAAAGCCATAGAGAAGACGTGGGCAATTAGGCAGATGCGCTCAGCAATTAAAAGTTGCTTCATAGAAATCCTCGGAAAAATATCAAATGCGTAAAGCACTCTTAACAGTTTACAAACTTTAACAAAAAACTAAGCATATTTGAGTTAGTTGACCGTTGACTGTTCACGGTTGACTGTTCACGGTTGACTGTTCACTGTACCCTGAGCGGAGTCGAAGGGTTAGTTGTCAGTGTGACAATGCTCAGAGCAAAGCGTTGTCCTGAGCGTAGTCGAAGGATCCATCAACTGACCCTTCGACTACGCTCAGGGTACAGCGGTTGATGCCCGATGCCCGATGCCCAATTCCCAATTCCCAATTCCCAATTCCCAATTCCCGATGCCCATCTAAAATTATTGCCAATTTCCAACAAGTATAAAAGGTGCCCAGAAATAAGGGTTTTTATACAGTGGGTTGTTCAGAAGGGTTAATTGGGCATTGCGGAGAGCTTCTGCTTTGCTGATTGTAGACAAAGCCAGTTGACGATAGAACTCAGCCATAAATATAGCAGTAGATTCGTCATTGACTTGCCAAAGAGTCGCCACAGTGCTGCGCGCACCCGATCGAATTGCCGCCCCAGCCAAACCCAAAGCCGCGCGACTATCGCCCGAAGCAGTTTCGCAAGCACTCAATACCAAAAGCTCGATCGCCTGTTGTTTTTCCCCTGTGCGCGATCGCAACAGTCGATCGAACTCCTTGACATTCACGCGATCGTCCCAAGTCACAATAAAAGTATCCGCCGCATTGGAGCTAAACTGACCATGAGTTGCCAAATGGACGATCGGGTAAGACACTTCTTTAATTCGAGCTTGCAACTCCCGGCTCACAAACTGTTCGTTTAGCAGCCCACTCGTCGGCATCTGAGCTGCAATTTGCTCAATTTCTCGCTCAACTCCCGGCAAAGCCGTGAACCCTTGACGCGCCTCAGAGAGGGCAGCCGTAAACACTTTTAATGTCACTTTGCTCAACGGCTTCGGTGCGAGCAATTGTAGTCCCGGTGCCAAAGCAACATTGTATTTTTCTACAAGAAACTGCTCGCCGTCATATAGAACAGCCATCGGCAAATTTCGCAAATAGCCATCCAGTACAAATACCAGGGTTTTAATCCCGCTAGCAGTCAAATCCGCCTCCGCAGGACGAATTAACCAGTCATAAACTTGTTGAACAGGTGGCAGCCTGTCTCGCGGAAAAGCAGAAGGCCTGATCACATTTTTGGCTTGTCTGAATGCCGTTTCCAACTCTTCCTGAGTCTTTTTGGTACTATAGCGGCGCAGAGGTTTGCCAGGAATTGACAAAATCACCTCCAAACGATCGCTCAAAATAATCGGATAAATCACCGCCGCCGTTGGATCGATTTCCTCGATCGACTTTGGTTTAGCATCAGCACAAGCATCCCGAAAAAAGTTGTCCAATTCAGCTAACTGCAAAGATTCAATCGTTTGGCGAGCCTGTTTTAGTTTATCTTGACTAGGAGATTCCTCTTCCAACAAAAGTTCGACTAATTGGCGATAAACAGGTTCGGCACTTTCCCGAAACGAAAACTGCACTTCGGGATTGACTGTCACCAAATCTCCCCGCAGAGAAGACAGTACATTTACAGCTTGAGTATATTGCGCGATCGCCCCTTCTAGATTACCCTGAGCCTTCCGAATCCGTCCGAGTTGCCACAATAATTGGTAAGCAATATCGGGAGACTGAAATGCCGGCGCTAAACTCAAAGCCTGGATGGTCAAATCTTCAGCCATAGAAGGCTGTTTTTGGAGTTCGTACAGCTTCCCACGAGTTCCTAAAATATAAGCTTGTATGCGCTTGTCGCCCAAACTGTGTGCTGGTTCCAAAGCTTCGGAGAGCATTTTGTCGATATTGCTCAAACTCGGAGTGGCGATCGGGGACTGTGCCAATTTGATCGAGCTTTCTGCTAGATTAATTCGAGCATAAAGTCCCGCACGATTTGATGGAAATTGAGCAACTTGAGGTTGGATCGATCGCCACAAAACCCCTGCTTCCGACCAATTTGCGCGATCGACCAACAGACTCAACTGATTCAACTTCGCCTGCATTCGTAGGGGCGATGCCCCCGTGCTCGCCCCGGCCGATCGAGCATAATACAAAAGAGCCGATCGCTCCAACTGTAATCGCTGTTCAGAACTTAAACCAGGTCTATTACTTTTAGCCCGTTCCGTATTGCCAAGATTGAGATAAAATTGAGCCTCCTCCTGTCTGAGTCCCAAATTTTTCGCCACTTCAAGTCCGACTAAAAGTATTTCCTGCGATCGATCGAGTTTCCCCAAAACCCGCAACACCCTACCCAAAGCATTAATTCCCCGAACATTTTCAGGAGAAATCTGCTGATTTTTCAAACTTGCCAAACTCTCATTTGAAAGCTCACAAGTTTTGTTTTCCAACTTAAAAGAAGCCAACAAAATCTTGCAAGATCTCGGATAAAGTCCCAGAGTTTCCCAAGCCCGACTTTGATTAATTTGAACTTGAAACAACTGGTCTTTAGCATCAATTTGCTCAAACACTTTAGCAGATTCAGTCCAAATATCGATCGCCTCCTGAGTCCGTCCCCGTTCCAATTGCAGTTGTCCTTGAACATTCAGACTTAGCCCCAAAATCCCCTGCTGTTCGATGGTTTTCGGCAACTGACGCACCACCGACAAACTCGAATTGACCGCAATTTCAGCTTTCTCCCACTCAGTTAGTTGTCCAAAACTTGCAGCCAAATTGCTCAAAGCCGTGGCTCGATTCAGATTTTCCCCTTTCAGTTCAAACACCACCGCTGCTTGCTGTAACAGCGGCACAACCTCCGAAAACCGTTCCGAACTGTACAAATTGCGAGCTTGTCGAACCAACTGCATCCCATCTGTAGACTGAACTTGAGCAACTACCGGAGGAATAGAAATTGTCAGCAAACAGGAAATTAGAAATAACAGAATTACTTGACGGAGCGATCGGGTAAAATTCATAAATATATCTTCTTGTATCTGCGTTTATCCGCATTTATCCGCCTACATCTGCGGTTAAAAAACATACCTTCAACGAGGCAAACAAACAGGATTCTGCCGAAGATTCCGCGAACCTGTATTTCCAGAATTGTACCCAACCAGCGTCACATCCCCCTGAGAATTCATCACCCAACCTTGAGCCGGAACAACTTCCTTCTTGATCATTTCCCCCCTTGGGAGGGGCTGGGGGGGGTTCTGTTTGGGCTGGGGGAGGCTCCCTCTTCCTTCCGAAAACTCCACCCATGCAAACGGCACAGATTCACTGCTGAGACTATCATTAGGACTAGGCGGCACTCCCCCTTTACCAGTCACAGTAAATGCGTTTTCTGCGGCTTGGATACAGGGATTTGCCACAATTAACTGCGCCGGATTCACAACATTTTGTGGCAATTCCACTAACCCTTGAGCAGGATTCACCCCAGAAGAACTAAACGTTACTGTCCCTTGCAAAGCCGGGCCTCCGGTTTGGGAAATAGCCGCAATATCGCTAGTAGAAATCAAAGAAGTTGGGCTTACCTGTAACTGGGCAAATTGAGCGTCTGTCAACCCCAAACTACTTCTCACTTCTTCCCGGCCCACTGCTCTAAAGCCAAACACATTGGGTACGTTAACATTAACACGGCCACCCCCGGCCGATCGCGCATTCGCCGTAATATCACTATTTTCCCTTGGGAGAGCCACCAAAATATCGCTGCGTAGATTAATGTTTCCGCCCTCGGAAGTACCCGCATCGGTAGTGATTCGACTTCCGCGTCGCAACTGGATGCTTTGTGCTTGTAGGTTAATATTCGCTCCCGTACCAGAGACAGTAGTACCATCAATGCGGCCTTTGTTGTCAAGGGCGATCGCATCTGCTACCACATTGATATTACCAGCTCGTCCCGTTCCCCTAGCCAAAACCGTCACCGTCGCCCCATCCCGGAT
Organism: Oscillatoriales cyanobacterium; assembly: GCA_004294385.1. GTDB lineage: Bacteria > Cyanobacteriota > Cyanobacteriia > Cyanobacteriales > Microcoleaceae > Microcoleus. The sequence goes on from REAP01000063.1 coordinate 12,538, forward strand.
ACTCAATTGACGAGTATTCAGATTCACCGAACCAGCATTCGCTGTAGCATCGGCATTATTACCGAACACCTTGCCAACAGAAGCATCAATTTCACTGACAAATAGACCCTTATTGGCACTACCAACTACTTCAATGCGATCGGTATTAATCGTAATATCCCCCACATTTCCCACACCCAAAGAACTCGTAGAAACTATTCCCCCATCCCGCACAGTCAAGCTAGGCGTATCAACGCGGATATTCCCACCCCGACTGGAACTCAAAGTTGCAGAAATGAATGCACTAGCATTTTGATTCCCGCTAGTCAAAAGCTGAGAAATTCCTGAAATTTCCACTGATTCGCTAGCCCTAACAGTTAAATTTCCTGCCGGCCCACCTTTTTGAGAAAATAGGAACCTACCAACTAATACACCTGTTCCTAATGTAAAAGCAGAGCCATCAGAAAGACTCAATCGCTTGGTGTCAACATTAATATCTCCGGCTTGTCCGTTAGCACCAATACTCAGCGTGCTGATTCCCGTTGACACAGCAGTGCTCGGCCCAGTGTTCGACAATTCTACTGATTCAGCAGCTTTAACATTAATATTCCCCGATCGCCCATCACTATAACTCGTGCTACCGAGCAGAGAACCATCGCGCATAATTAATTGTTGAAGATCAAGGTTGATACTTCCTCCTGGGCCGGTACTATCTTTAGCTGTGGCATTGTTAATTCCAGAACCCAACATCTCAAAAGTATTAGCACGAATATTTAGATTTCCCCCACTTCCAGCACCAAGCGTGATGCCGCTACCTACTACGCCATTACGCATCAGCAAGCTGGGAGTATCAATAGTAATACTTCCTCCATATCCAGCGCCAGAAGTACCATTAAAAAAAACAAATTGTGGGTCAAACGGGTCTACAGTTCCTGATACTAAATATTTAATCACCAACTGTTGATAACCCTCGACTCCAAGTCCGCTCATTTCTACTGAATCACTAGCACGGATGTTGATATTTCCACCCGCACCGCCTCCTAGGGTAAAGGTAGAAATTTGCGATCCATCCTTGATTTGAACATTTTGGGCAGTGATATCGATGCCTCTACTATCAATATTTCCCAGTGTCAGTCCATAAATTCGGGAATTGCTGAGAGTGACATTTCCACCTCTGATATCAACTTTGCCACCTCCGACTCCGCTGGTGTTAATCACGCTACCTGCGGAGAGTTCAATATTGCCAAAGTTTTGAATGTTATTATAGTTAAAAGTTAGACCTAGCGGAGTTTGTGCGAAATTAACTAAACCCGAATTAGCAATACTACCGATGACAATTTGTCCGCCACTAGCTGTTAAGTTACCACTTGGAAGTTGAACACTGCCTCCAATTAAGGCTAAAGTTTGATTTGGGTCTACTGCTAAACCGACTTGATTGGTAATTGGAGTTTCTAGGGGAAGTTTGGGCTGGTTGATTTGTGCAGTTGCGATCGAGCGATTGACAATTGTACCGGGGTTGTCTCTAAATCTTAAACCAAGGGGAATATTTACTGTTAATAGTGGCGCGGCTTGCGGGTTTGTGCTACTGAATTCAAAGCCATTATTGAAAACAATACTATCAGCAGTAGAACCGAGAAATGAGCCGCGTAAATCTAACCGGGCGTTGGGGCCGAAGACGATTCCTTTTGGGTTGATTAAAAAGAAGTTGGCGTTTCCCTGTACTCCTAATGTTCCTAAAATATTGGACTGGTTACTACCGGTGACGCGGGTAAAAATGTTGGAAATGCCATTAGGATTGACAAAATAGGCTCCGCGCCCTTCACCGATGTTGAATTCTCGGAAACTGTGAAAGAGATTTGAGCCGCGTGTTGCGCCGCCTTCAATGCGATCGATCGGCAAGTTATTGATTGTATCGGAAACCGCGCGTGAGCTTTCATTGCCTAAACTGCTGTCTGGGATGATTTGGGCGATGGCGGGAAATGGTGACAGCACTAAAGCAGCAAACAGTAAAGTAAATTTTAAGCGACGCATAAATAAACTCCAATTAGTTAAGAGGAAGGCAATGCTTTAACATGACTTATTACTAGAATCGGCTGTTTATGAACGGGCAAGATGCCCATTCCACAAGAGGATTTATTTGTTGTGGAACAGGCATCTTGCCTGTTTTGTTCCAACATATAAGTTCAACGCAACCTACACATTTAAAACGGAAAATAATTGACTCTAAAGTAGATGCCTTTTTCCTGAAAGGTTCGATCGCCCCCTCCGACATTAATCAAAGGAAAACCGTAGTCTAATCGCATATTAAACCGATCGCCCATTTGCCACAATAGCCCCACACCAGCACCCAGAAGCTTGTCAGAATCAGGATTCGCTTTTTCGCCAGAATGGTTCCAGCCTACACCCAAATCGATAAATGGAGCCACCTGCAACAATCCTTTGACCTTCGGTACACGCCAAATCGGGATACGCACTTCCGCGCTTGCGATCGCACCGCTATCAGTCAACAGCAAATCTTGGCGATATCCGCGTACACTTTGAACGCCACCGATCCCGATTTGTTCGAGAGAAAGCAACGGGCGATCGGCTAATTGAATGTCGGAACGTACAATCAGTAAGGTTTCTGGTGCTAACACTCGCACATATTGGGCTTGTCCGCGCCACGCCAGAAAACTGCTGTCTGGCCCGCTATTATTGCTAGTAGCACCGAAAAGATTAGTACCGATCGAGAATTGCGATCGCGCCGCGAACACTTGATTGGAACTACGCTGGACGTATTCTTGAACAAAGCGGACAGCAGAAACACGGGTTTCACCGCGATCGTTTGCACCCGCCGACAGCGGAAATTGTTCACCAGACAGGGATGTATTGCTTTCTTGCCGCGATAATGTTAGTCCTAAAGCTAAATTGCGATCGGGCTTTTCGACGATCGGTTGGCGGTAACTTAATTCGTAAGTGCGCGACTTTCCCTCAATCCCAGCAGCATCAAAGGGTTCCTCAATAATATTCGTGCTAGCAGCGCCCACCGCTAACCGAATTGTGCCGTTGCGAGGATTGACTGGAACTGTATAGCTACCGTTGATTTCATTGCTACCGTCGGTGTTAGCGTAGGATAGCTCTAAGCCGTCGCCCAAACCGAGCAAATTTGCTTGATTGATTCGCACGCCACGCCGAAAACTGCCGACACTGGGCGATCGATTATTGTCTGTGAATACTTCGCCACTAAAGCTGTTTGCTTCTTTGACTCGGACTTCTAAGCGACTGCTTTCTGGGCGACTTCCGGCTTGCAATTCGGCGGAGATATTGCCAATTAAGGGGTTGAGTTGCAGTATTTGCAAGGCTTCCAGCAGTCGATCGCGATTCAATGGTTTTTTGGTAGCAATGGCTAAGCGCGATCGCACATAACTTGCATTCAAGCGCTTGTTTCCAGTAATCACAATTTCTTCTAATCCGCCTTCGACAATCTGAATTTTCACCACCGCCCCTTGTCTGGGAAAGCTTTGGTTGGCGGGAATTACGGCACCGGAATTGATGTATCCGGCTGCTAAGTATTTTTGGGTGACGGCTGCTTCCACTGCGATCAGTTCGGCGAAGGTGATTTCGCGCCCCAGGAATGGTTTGGTGATTTCGGCTAATTCGCGATCGCTAAAAGCAGTGTTTCCTTCAAATTCAAAGCGATCGACCAGAATTGTGCCCGGAATCTCCGGTCTAACTTCGCCCTCAGCGGGTGTTGGCTGGGTCGGTTGGAGGGGAGACGGTTCTGGGGTTTGTGGTGGCCCAGGAGCAGGTAATTCGGGTTCTCTGGGTTGAATTGGGTTGGGGAGTTGGCTGATCTCGTTGACCGTTGACTGTTGACTGTTGACTGTTGACGGTTTGAATAATACTGATGCAACCGGAAACGAGATGAGTTCGGAAGTGCGATCGATTTCTGTGGGTAAGTTTTGGGGGTTGGGGATTTCTAAATTATCAAGATTTGAGGTCGGATTTTCAACTGTACTCGCAGTTGTTTGGGCTGGATTTCCGAATACAAATGATCCACAAATGGCTATAAATATAAATAGTTTATTGTAGCGGTAAGTCATGTTAGTTATATTATTGAATAATGAGATTTAACCACAGAGAGCGCAGAGAGCGCAGAGGAAGAGAAGAAAGAATAAATAACCAGGTAATCTGAGATCTTGCACCATTCTCAACAAGCCTTTTATGGACGGGCAGGATGCCCATCCCACAAGAAATTTACTCTTTGTGGAACAGGCATCTTGCCTGTTGCTGAAATGCTGCAAGATGTGAGTTTAATCTTACTTTGACTACTGGGCCAATCCAACTAATTTAGCGCTCAAATCCCACATCCGATCGCCTTTTTCGTCATCTCTAGCCTGGGGAGAAACCTTCTGGACAAAAGATGCGCCATCTTTTTTCTGACGGTTCCCCCAACTCCAATACGCGCCGGATTGCTTATATTCCGGATCAGCCACCACCATTGCTAGTCTTTCCCCTGCTAATTCTTGGGAAACATAACCTCCGGTGATATTTTTTTGGAACAAGGGGAACAGTTTCTGAAACAGGGGATAGTGATTGCGGAACAACGGTGTATCAGCAACGCATCCCGGATACAGCGACGTGAAGGTAATCCCGGTGGATTCGTGGAAACGTCGGTGCAATTCCCGCATTGTCAGCACGTTGCAAACTTTACTATCTTTGTAAGCTTTGACTGGCTCAAACTTCTTGCCATCAACCATCGAAACAGGTTCTTTAAAACCCGCTTCAAAGCCTTCAAACTTGCCCAAATCTGGCCGTGGGGGAATCTTCCCGCCCAACTCATCTGGATTATGAGTTACGGTTCCCAAAATCACCATCCTCGCATCCGCATAGTAGGAAGGCTTCATATTCTCCATCATTAGATTGCACAGGAGAAAATGGCCGAGGTGATTGGTAGTCATCGTCAACTCAAATCCCTCTGGGCTACGCAGAGGTTCCTTAATCAAAGGCATATAGATGGCGGCGTTACACACTAAAGCGTCCAAGGGCCTGCCGCTTGCCTTGAATTCCCTCGCAAACCGTCGCACACTCTCCAAATCGCCTAAGTCTACCTGCATGATGGAGTAGCTACCCTGGGGGATGTCTAACTCTTGGGCTGCGTCTCCGGCTTTTCGCACATCCCGACAGGCCATGACTACGTGCCATCCCTTTGCTGCAAGGGCTTTCGCGCCGTACAAACCGACGCCGGAGGAGGCACCGGTGATGATAACTGTTGACTTGTGATTTTGTGCCATTATCTTAAATTTGCTGCGATCGCGATTGATGATTTTCAGACTCTCAAACCACTAAGCTGGTAGCTCGGATGTTTTGAGATGTCCTACATTTATTAGAATATGGCGAAATGTTCTCGATCTCAACGTTCTTTTTCCCATTCGGCTAGATCAAGTCAATCTTTGAGATTTTAGATTTTAGATTAAAAAATACCCAGATCCTCGAATTCTTTAAGAAGTCGGGGATCTAACAGTAGGTATCATCAATTTAATTTGAGGCTCAGGAAGCAGCTTGAGATTCCTGATAGGTAGGAAAGTCAACATAACCTTCTGGACCAAAAGAATACCAAGCGAGCATTTCAGCAGGCGGATTCAGCGGCCAGCCATGAGTGAAACGCTCTACCAAATCGGGATTGCTGATCAAATCTCGACCAAAGGCGATTAAATCGGCAACTCCGCTGCTAATGGCGGTTTCGGCCAGTTCTTGAGTATATCCGCAGTTGCCGATTAGTGCACCTGCAAACACCTCTCGAAATTCTCCTAGCATCATCGGCGTTCCCAATTCATGAAAGCCAAAAGCTAAACCATCCAAAAGGTGAAGATAAGCTAAGTTGTAGGTATTTAATTGCCCTGCGATATACAGAAAACTTTCTCGATAATCTGGAGAACCCATGTCATTGAAAACACCGTTGGGAGAAAGTCGCACTCCCACTCTATTTGCTGGAAATACTGTGATAATTGCTTCTACAATTTCCTTAAGAAAACGGTAGCGGTTTTCCACTCCACCGCCATAGAAATCAGTTCGGTGATTGGTTTTGCTTTGCAGGAATGTGTCAATTAGATAGCCGTTAGCGGCGTGAATTTCTACACCGTCAAAACCTGCATTTTTGGCTCGTTCTGCGGCTTTGCGGTAGTCTTCTACAACGATCGCAATTTCATCGGTTTCTAGAGCACGAGGAGTTTCGTAGGGTTGTTTTCCTACAGGGGTATGAAGCCCTTCTCCATTGATTTTGATCGCAGATGCTGCAACGGGCAATTGACCGTTTTCATGAAAACTGCTATGGGAAGCTCGCCCGCAGTGCCAAAGCTGCATAAAAATCGGTGTTTCGCGAGTTTTCACCGCAGTCACAATCTGTTTCCAGGCTTCAAGCTGCTCGTCTGAATAAATACCGGGGGTATTTGGCCAGCCAATGGCTTGGGTAGAAATCACTGTGGCTTCGGTAATGATTAAACCCGCAGAAGCCCGCTGAGCATAATACTCTGCCATCAAGGGGTTGGGCATCCGTGCTTCACCGGCTCTGCTTCGTGTCAATGGTGCGAGAACTACTCGGTTTTTTAGTGGTAAATCTCCGAGTTTGAAGGGGCTTAGTAGTGCTGGTGATGTTGTTTGGATATTCATGGTTTTGGTATTTTGTCAACTGAATAATTAGGGAAATTTGCGATCGCTTCTTACAATAACTTGAATCGATCGATCGCAATGATAACGGCATCACATATTCGCGCGTAATTCAGAACCTGCGTAATTTTGAGCAAAATTAAAATGGTGTTTCTGCCTTTAGATATAGCCTTTCTCCCAACTGCGGGTGTTCAAAGGAAATTTCCCTCGCGTGTAAGTGTAACCGACTCGCAACAGCGGAACATCCATAAAGTCGATCGCCCAAAATCGGTATCCCCAATCCTCTCACATCCGCTGCATGAACTCTCAATTGGTGGGTACGCCCGGTTAGTGGCACAAATTCGATGCGATCGCAATTTCCCTCTCTTCCAATCACCTGAAACTCAGTCACACTGGGTTTTCCACGCTCAAAATTGACTTGTTGGTAAGGCCTGTTTTCGGGATCGCCCCATAGTGGAAGTGCGATCGACCCAAATTTCATATTTATCACACCGGAAAGCACTGATTCATACACTTTTTGAAACAGTTTCTTTTCAAATCGCAAACTAAGTTCTCTGTAGGTTTTTTTGTCCCGTGCTAATATCAAAATTCCCGATGTTTCCAAATCCAAACGATGCACTGCATTTAATTTAAAACCATCTGCCAATAAGTTGCGAAAACGACTTAAGACACTATCTTGATTTTCTAAGTAGCGACCAGGAACTGATAGTAAACCTGAAGGTTTATTGATGACAATCAACCATTTGTCTTGATAAATAATTGGTAGCATTTCCCTGGGATCGGGAACAGGCAAGATGCCTGTTCCACAATCATAATCATTGTTTGTGGGGTGGGCATCTTGCCCGCCTCTATTTCTATTGTTGGCAACAGGCAAGATGCCTGTCAAAGAATTATTAGAAATCATCTGATTTTGAGCTAATCCTGATAGCAAAAAACCCATCAATGGCTGACACCGATCGCCACAAGCACCATAAAACTCTCCCTGAACCTTGTCTCCCGATGATGGCCCCCACCAAAACTCCGCCATTGCCAACGGTTTCAGATTGTTTAACGCTGCACAGTGCAGCAATTTTGGCGCACAACAATCACCGGTGCCCGTCGGTATCGAACCACTGGGCATCAATTGCTGGAGCGATCGCGATTTACCCAAAAAATTCACCAAAGTATAAGCCTCGTGCATCTGCGTCTGGAGTGCGCGGGAAAGTTCTTTTCGCTGTTGTTTCAGTTGACGCATTCGTTCATCTGCAAGATTAATCAATTGTTTGAGCGGTTGCAATTTCTGATCCCGATTTCGCTTAAATTGCCTGCGCTCAATTCCTTCTAATCTACTGGCTTGATTCAATTCTTCTAAAGCTATTTCCAGTGTTTCTCCTAGCAGATTTCTGCACAATAAATCCCGTTGTTCATCTCGTTGCTGCTTGCAAGTTTTGTGCCGATCGCCCAAATCACCTAATTCCAACTCAAACTCCCGCAAAAGCCTCTCATATTCCACCCGCTGAGGAAGTTCCTTCAGCCCCATCAGTTCCTGTTTCATCGACTCCAATTCAGCCAAAGTGCGGGCTTCTTCCAAAGCCACGCGATCGCGTCCTGGAATCGGCTCTACCCAGCCTTCAACGGCGCTAAAACCGTTCAAAAGCCCAGAAAATGCTTTGAGTACCATTTTTTCCCCATCCAGGGTTTCAACTAGCAATACGCCGTACATTTTGCCCTCGCGGGAATGACGCTCGTCCCCAGCCAGATGCTGCATCAAACCACGGGCGATCGCCTCACACTGAACTGTGCGAGGCAGTCTCAGCAACTCACCGCTTTGAGGACAAAGGCCTTGATAGTAATAATTGGGGCTAGAGGCGATCGAGTCCCAATTATTGGTATCCGTAAAATCTAAAAGTGTGTGCAGAAATACCATACAAAGTTTAATTAAAAATATAGCCAATTAAGTACAACACAAGTTAACATTAAGACCGCAAAGCTTGTTGTCCTACAAAACCTTTATGTGCAAGTCCCATGCCAGACTTCTCAACTTCTGCCCCGAAAACCTCCAATAACAACTTCTCAAACCCCCAATCGACCTTGCTGCCTCCATTTTTGAGGATTTTTGGAGCATTTCGAGATTACGATCGGGGCAATAGATTGTACGCATCGGGAAGATACGAAGCGGCAGTGGATTATTACGGCAGAGCAGTCCAAACTAAGCCAGATTGGGCGAGGGCATGGCTGAATTTAGGTAAGGCTTACAAGCAATTGGCTCAATATGTAGAAACAGTAGCTTGTTGCGATCGGGCTATAGCTCTCAAACCAGAGGAATATTGGGCTTGGATGCTACGGGGTACGGCACTGCTAGGCTTACAAAATTACTCCGAGGCGATGGCGGGTTTTGACCAAGCAGTTCTCATCAATAGCGAAAAACACGAAGCTTGGTATCAACGGGGACGAGCTCTGGAAGAATTACAGCAGTGGGATGCTTCAGCAAGTTCTTACAAAAGAGCAACCGAAATTCATCCCAATTTGCCCGCAATGTGGTGTCGCCTAGGCAATGTGCTTTTGCAAGCGCAACGGAATGCCGAGGCTGTGGCTGCTTACGAGCGCGCTGTCAAACTGGTACCGACTAATTGGGAAGCTTGGTTGAACCGAGGTTTGGCTCTGATGAAGACAGAACGTTATGCTGAAGCTGTCACTTCTTACGATCGCGCCATTCAACTCCAACCCACAAATTGTCTGGCTTGGTTCAATCGGGGTATTGCATCAGCAAAACTGCACCGATATGTAGATGCAGTCAGGGCTTACGATCGCGTAATTGAGCTACAACCCAACGACTACGAAGCTTGGTTTTATAAAGGCATGGCCCTCAAACACCAGCAGCGCTATGCCGCCATCGCTTGTTTCGACAAAGCTATTCAAATTAATCAATTGTATCCTGAAGTCTGGATCGGCCGCGGCCAAACTCTGTCAGAATCAGAAGAGTATGAAGAGGCGATCGCAGCCTTTGACAAAGCAATTCAAATCAATCCGAATTTCCCCGAAGCTTGGCTAGGTAGAGGCATCGCTTTAGCCGGATTGGAACGATACAAAGATGCAATTATTGCTTACAGCAATGCCCTGCAAATTCAAGGTAATTTTCTAGAAGCTTGGAACTTGCGAGGTGAAGCTCTCGAACAATTGCAACAGTACGAAGAGGCGATCGCCTGTTATGACAAAGTAATTTCCCTAAGTTCTGAAGCACAAATTTCATCAAAAGTTGGATTGCAACAAGGAGCAGCCCTGGAAAAATTAGAGCGCTACCAAGAAGCCGTCGCAGCATACAACCAAGTCATTAAAATCATGCCAGACAATTTTGAAGCTTGGTTAAAACGCGGTAATGCTCTGGAAAAAATGCAGCAGTACGAACCATCTCTGCTAGCATACGATCGAGCAATTACTATTTGGCCAGACAACTATGAAGCCTGGATGCACCGAGCATTTTTGCTAGCAAAAATGAAACGCTATGCAGAAGCAGTCATCGCTTGCGATCGAGTAATTCAAATGAAGCCAAACAACTGGGAAGCCTGGGCTCACCGAGGTGATGTTTTGCAAAAATTGGAGCGGAATCAAGATGCCATTAGTTCCTATGGAGTTGCCTTAGAAATCAAACCAGACTATTATGAAGCTCTCATGAGTCGAGAAGAATTGAGAATGAAGGACACCATGCCAGGAAAATGGTAACTAATAGCATAAAATGACAAAATTATTAGATGAAATACTTTCAGTAGAAACCTCAAATCGCATCAACAGCCAACCTACAAAATTCTTTGACAATGCTTATCAAGCAGCATTAGCGATCGAGGGAACAACCTACGTGCAAGGATTTTTGGTTGTATCTGGAATCCCAGACAAAGTGATTGAGTATAGTTGGATTGAATTAGGCGATCGCATTATTGATCCAACCTTCACCCACATCGGTTTAAATGCGGAAAACCTTTACTATTTTCCAGCACAAAGTCTGAGCCTCAAGCAAATAACAGCAATCATAGAAGAGTCCAAAGAAGATTATCCTCTTGACGATCCACTGCCCGTTTATGGAGATTTACCCTATGAATATTACGGTGACTTAATGTTAGGCGGGAAAGACTACCAAACCGCTTATTTGTTGGCTTTAGATAAATGCCGGGAATTGAATCCACCTCAAATAATAGAGGAACCAAAATGAAGGTGCAGGAAGCAGATGCAGCAATTTCTGAATTTGAAAAATCGCAGCTACCCAGCGTTTGGTCATCTTTGAATAAAAGCCAAATTATCACAGAAATGCGATCGCGCATCCAAAGCCCTTTCCAAGTAAATCAAGGCGGACAACCTTTTTGTGGCCCCGCCACCATCGCATTCACACTGATCAACCAAAACCCCCTCCGCTACGTCGAAATCTGTCGCAATCTTTTTGAAGCAGGGAGTTTTCGGACTCAATCTATGCGATCGATTTCTCCCTCAATCCCCCTGCGACAAAGCAAAGGAAACTTGCGAATGCCTCAAGTAGATTGGATGCTTTTATCAGCGCTGCGGGAATCAGAAAACTTGATGTTTCCAGTCGAACCAAACGCCCCAGAAATTATCCGCAATATTAGCGGTATGACCAAATCTTGGGAAATGGCTGGCTGGGCGCGAGAAATTCTGGGTAGTCGCGATGTGAAATGTCATTATGCTTATTTTGGTGGCGACATTCCAGCGCTGCGGGCCGCCGATGCAGCGATTCAGGCTGGGGGATTTGCTTTTGCTTTGATTACTGCTGAAGGAATGCTGGGAAATAAACCGCCGCTGATACCTTATCCCAGTCACTGGGTAGCGTTGACGGGAAATATGTTAATTCAAGATCGCGATCGGGTGAGCTTTGATGTCTATACTTGGGGTAAGCAAATGCGCGTGGATCTTCCTAAAAGTTCTTTTGAGAAGTATTTTTGGGTAGCCATTGCCGGAAGTTAATCAAATTTACCAAAAAACTGGGTCTAAAGCCCCGTCCTTCAGGACGGATTTAATTCGAGTGTAAAGATTCTTGAATCAGTCGATTTATACCCACAATTGCTAGT
>REAP01000008.1 GCA_004294385.1 Oscillatoriales cyanobacterium
AACTGGGTAGGGTTTCGACTTCGCTCAACCAACTGGGTAGGGTTTCGACTTCGCTCAACCAACTGGGTAGGGTTTCGACTTCGCTCAACCAACTGGGTAATTCCTGTCTAGGTTCCTGATAGCTTCCGAATTTGTTCTTCCGAAAGCTCGTCATTGATATCTCCGCCCATTTTGACGGTTTTACCTTTGGAACCCATTTTGACGGTTTTGCGAGTTCCATCGGAAATTCTGCGGGTTTTTCGCAACTCGTCTTGAGCTTGATTGAGAGATTGAGTCATAGCATCATTGCCAATTCTTACAGTCATCCGACGGGCAGTTTCTAGCAATTCTTGCGCTTTCTGAGGATTGCTTTCAGCAATGCGAGTAGCATCACCAACAAGTTGGGAAATATTGCACTGTTGTACATAACCCATTACCTCTTGATCGACTTGGGCTGCTACTTGTCCGGCGACAAATTGTACGAGTAGATTTGCAGGGGGCAATTCACCGCGTCGGTTTTGTCCTGGTACATCGTAGGTTAGGCCAAGTTGGGCAATTCTGACGCGGGAGGCGGCGCGACTTTCCATGCTGAATTCTAAGATGAAAACGGTTTCATCGTTCCCTACAGCATTGCCTATGGGATAGGGGTCTTGAGTGAGGGAAAATTCGGCTTGAGAGGGATAGGCGCGGACAATGCGAGTCAGTTTTACTCCTTTTACTGTTTTCACAGTTAAGGCTAAGTTGGTGATGACTTCTTGTTGCGCTTGGGTGAATTCTTGAATGATTGTATCTGGCAGTTTGCTAATGGAAACTGCTGCACCGCCTGGGTTTTCTTCCGCAACAATGTGAAGCGGAATTCCGCCAGTGGTGTCGCTGAGATAGGTGAGTAAGTTTTCGTTAAATTCTCCAACTCCTAATGCGGTAATGGGGGTATTATTGGAAGCGAATTCGCTGGCGATCGCCCTGCATACATCTTCATCAAAGGTTTGACCGTCGGTGAATAGTAACGTGCGCCGGATGGTCATGCTTTGCCCGGAGAGCAAGCTTAATGCGCCGCGCAAACCCAATCCCATGCGCGTACCGCCGGAAAAATCCCGGAGTTGTTCGATCGCACTTTCTAACTGACTGGTTTGAGTAGCTGGAGTGAGTTGAATCAAAGTAGCCGCCGAGTCATCAAACTTGACAATGGCTATGCGATCGCTCGCGCTAAGTTTGCCAGAATGAATCAGTCTGTTGAGAGACTCAATGACAATATCTATCTTGGTTTCCCCTCCGGTGACTCCCATATACTCTTGACCATCCACCATAAAGGTATTGCCAGTGGGTACGACATCACCGACGACAACTTCACGCATGGAACCGCTAGTGTCAATTAGAAAAACAAAGGTTGTGGGCGGGCGCGTATTTGCTACTTCTTTTTTCGGCCGCAGCTTCAACATTACAAATAGTTTTTGCTCTGAAGAATCGGCTGGTAAGAATTCGCGGTGGGGTGCGATTTGGACATTTAGCATTGTGTTTGCCTTGGGTAAATTATCTCACAGAATTGGAAATTTTTGCTGTTTTTTTACTGATATATGGCACTTTTGCGATCGAGCTGTGTCTAGCCTCCGATCCCCCCTAGCCCCCCTTAAAAAGGGGGGGACAAGAAGTTGCTCTTGCGTCCCCCTTCTTAAGGGGGATTTAGGGGGATCTCCGGGGAATTAACAGTGTTAACTGAATCGTATTGTTCGATCGCGGTGCAAGATGTATCAGCAAAAATTCAGCGGCGGTAGCATCCCCCAACAGGGCGCTATCTCAGATAAATCTGGATAGATAGGGGTCGGCATCTCTTGATTTCCCGCTTCCTGCAATTGGTTGATTTTTTCAGTGATCAGCGGGGGTAAATCAAGAGTAATGGGACAGCTTCGATATCCTTCTTTGATATCTTGAATCCACTTATTTATCATTTGATTCAGGTGATTATCGTTGATTAGACATTGACTTTGGTTTTGCAAGCTGGTTCGCATACTTTGTCGAATTTCGGAGGTGAATATTTTTTCTGGGTTATTTTCCTGGTGCAGATTTAGGCTGAGACTATATTGATACTCCTCGTTAGCGTTTGGGCAGTCTTTAACTTTCAGAGCAAGGGTGTATTTGATCATGTTTTTATTTCATTGAGTTACCTACAAATATCTTGCAAACTGCGCGGGTTCCCAGAAACCGGGTTTTTTACGAAAATACTACCAATTTTAAAAAAGAATGCAACAGTATTCTTGTCCCCCCCCTTAGCAAGGGGGGGTTAGGGGGGGTCTTTGAGTGTTGCATGATTTTAAAAAAATGGTATACTTAATTGCCACCCACAAATTAAGTAAAAACCCGGTTTCTTTGGTCGGAGTCGGTAAATCCTGAATGATTAATATAGGAAATTTAGTCCGATCGCCTTTTTGACAATTCATGGCAACTTCTCCATAGCAGTTTTTACTTCAATCATCACCTCTCCGATTTTTCTCCTGTCGCCATTGGCTAGTTCGTGCCTCAAAAATTTCATCCCTTTAAGTTTTTGCATTTCCTCATCAAACTGCATAATGATTTTTCCTGATTCGAGGTAGATTTTGGCTACAACAGGCGGATAACCTAAGTCTTTCCGCAAGTAGATGTGAGCATCTTCTGAACTGCCAAAAATTACAGGTGTTGTACCTAAATTGATGGGGGTTTGTTCTGTGGGTGTCCAATGGACGATTAGCCATGCTCTTCGGCTCAAATCTTCAATTAGGGCGATCGCCAAACCAATGAAAAAACCGACGATCGCAGCACCCACCAGTCGCCCTACCAAGTCTCCAGAAGTGGCAGAAACTAATAGAAAACCGATCGCCCCAGCAGCACCGCCAATACCTCCAGCTTGTAGGGCGCGACGGATTTCGAGATTGGGGACAAAGAAGGACATTCCGCCGCCGAGGAAGGTGCCTAGGATAGTCCAGCCAATGACTCTGCCACCAAGGGCAAGAATCGGGATGCCGGCGACGGGTAAAAATAAGAGTTGTCCGATCGCCCCTGCTGCAACTCCTGCGACGAGGCTACCCGCAGTACCCATACTTCCCTCCCTGGGTGTGAGGATGCGGCGGCGCAAGTAATGGTTTTGGCCGGCAATCAGAGCGAGGGATGTGCCGATCGCCAGGAGTGCTGTCCATCCGCCAATTCGCAGCACGGAGTAGAGCAAGCTGTAATCGCCTGTGGGCCCAGATTCCACGAGTTGGTTGCTGTAAATGGCTTGTTCTGCTTGGCGAAATGCTCGATCGAAGTCCCCAGAGTTGGCGTAGAAGACAAGGGATGGATTGCCGGTAAGCTGGGTGAGAAAGTTGGTGTTGGCATCCCCAGTAGCGACAGCAACTAGGTTGATACCTTGAGTTTTGGCTGATTGTCCTGCTGTTAGGGTTGTTCCCGCATTGCTTGGTTCTCCGTCAGTAAATAGCAGAATGTTGCGCGGCTTGGAGGTTGACTGTAGTTCTCGTGCTGCTGCTTCGATGGCGATGTCCATCCTGGTACCGCCGCCGTCAGACAGTTGGGTGATCGCGCGATCGAGCATCAGTTTATTGCCGCTCAGGGGCGCTGCAACTTGAACGTTACTGCCAAATCCAACGACGGCGAGGCTATTTTGTGAAAGGTTTTGTCGCTGTACAAAAGCTTTGGCGGCGGATTTGGCTTCTTGGAGTTTGTTGTTTTCATTCATGCTCCCGGAGCAGTCGATTAATAAAACGATGGCTTGGGGCGATCGGGGAGTTGGTGGAAGTTTGGTTAGTGCTAGGAAAGCTTCACCTAATAATGTTGCAGCACCTAAGCAACCCACTGCTCCGTAGAGGCCGAAAAGTATGGGTTTGCTAAGTTTTTGTCTTAATTGTCCGAAAAGGTTTTGCACAATCAAATCTCCTTATGGTTCGTAAAATGATTACTCGGAATTATTTTGTCTGTTGGTAATATTGGGCATCACTTTTATTTACTTGTTGACCATCTGTGACTTTGGAAAAAATTGTAGCTGCGCGAGATGAACCTATGAATCGCCAGTGCCAAGGTTCAAACAGAACGCCTTGAGAGTTGTTGAGAGGAAAAGACATTTCAAATCCATATTCTTTGGCGTATTGGTTAAGCCAACGATAGGCGTCAGTATCCACAAAAGTATTTGTAATGTCTTGTTTGGGAAACCTACCATCACCTAGATCCACAGCATAGCTAGTATGATGTTCGCTGTAGCCTGGAGGAGCACTGACTTTTGAAGCAGTTTCAACAGAGCCGAGACGCGCTATTTGGTCGTCAAATATAATTTTTTGTCTCTCAATGCTACGAAAACCTGAAACAGGAACAATCCAAACTCCTTGATCCCGAGCAGCATAAATGAGTTTCATCAGTGCTTTTGCAGCTTCTTGATCGAGGTACTCGAACCGCTGATATTGCTGTTGAGCGTAGCTGGCTATAATAATCAAATCATTTTGATTTGCTTCTTGATAATGCAAATGCCCCATCAAGTTAGAAGAGTTTTGTTTCTGAACGGGAGTTACGACGCTTGACAAGTTGATGGTTGAAACCTGCTTCATAGGTTTTGGATAAATTTGTGGTAGCACCAGCCATGTTGCAGCTATCGTAGTAAGAATAGAAGCAATTATCGTTGTTGCTAACAGAAATTTTTTAAATGAAAACTTATGACTGTTTTTTTTGCTCATGCTTTATTACCTATAGATTTTCAACATTTTCTATTTTCCAAGTACCTGCATCTAATTTTAAGAAAAATCGATACGCCGTTGTTTTAACGCCATTAGTAGTAACGCTTGAATCGACTTGATTGTTGACATACAACACTAAGTTTTCACTGATACTAACATCTATTTGCGATTGATCCGAAGAAACAGAGAAGTTATTAGATGAGTCAACTAGAGCTGTTTTGTAATCATAGTAAGCGTTGTTGTCTCGCAGCCATTTAATAGCACCAGTGGTTTTAATATAACGTTCACCAATGGTAAAATCAGCAGCTAATTTCTCTTCATAGGGAGGAGCGAATAGCCGTTTTTTAGCATCTAGCCAATTTTGAATGATTTGACTAGCTTGTTGTTGAGTTAACCCGCTATTGTTGCTATTAGATGTAGGTGAATTGGGAGTATTATTAGAGGTCGTTTGGGGACTAGAAGGGACAGGAGAGACAGGACTTGTAGATGTTTGTAAAGTGCCTAAACTCATTTCTAAGTTAAAAGTTGTGCTGCCCTTTGGTGCTGCAACTTGGATTGTGTATTTTCCTGACTTGGGCAAATCTGTATTGCTCAAAAGAGTAAGATCCTGTGTGAAAATCCAAATACAAATATCATCTTTAGTTTGATAGCTGAGCTTTTGACCTGATTGAGCTTCAAAGGTATAACCTAAAGATTTACCCCCATTAAGTTGACCGGATTCTTTGGTAGTTCCAGAAGTAGGTATGGAAATAGCTTTGACATCTTTTGAGTCTAAAGTGCTTGAAGGTTTTTCGGGGCAAGTGCTACCAGCAAATCCTGCATTAGAATTGGGATTGGAAGAAGTAGCACTGCATCCAGCAATTATCATTAACATTAGATACAGCCCAAGTTTGTGAACTTTCATTTTTTGTATTTGTTAGGATTTAATGTCCGTCGAAGTAGTGGATTTTCAAGGTTTATTTTGGATTCTTGTAGGAGGAGCTATAGTAGAACCGCTAGTTTCAGAATTCAAAAAATCCTTAAACTCTATGGCTCTTTGATAGTTACTAAAGGAAGCTACTTGAACAGCTATGCTTCCAGTATCTTTTCGTTGTTTAAATAACGCATCTTGACAAAAGCGTTGCGCTAGTTGTAAATTAGCTTCGCTGTCGGGTAGATAAACCGGATAAAAATCAACCGGATAATCATTAGGATTGGTAGGTAGAGGATCTCCGCAACTGGCTTTGGGAAAGTTCGGTCGGGAAATTCGAGTAGCAGTAGTATTGGCAGGCGGGGCAGAATTAGGTGTATTTTCTGGAGAAGGCGCGGATGTCACTGCTGAGGAATTAGGTGTATTTTCTGGAGAAGGCGCGGATGTCACTGCTGAGGAATTAGGTGTATTTTCTGGAGAAGGCACGGATGTCACTGCTGAGGAATTAGGTGTACTTGCAGGAGTTGCTTGTGCAACATCTAAACCCATTGATAAGTCAACAGTCGTAGATCCTTGCGGTGCAGATACTTGAATTGTGTATTTTCCGGTTGTGGGTAAAACCCCTGTATTCAAAAGTTGATTATCTGGCGTGAAAACCCAAATACAAACATTTTTATCCGTTTTGTAGGTCAGTTTTTGATTTGCCTTGGCTTCAAAGGTGTATCCTATCGATTTACTTTGACTGGCAATTCCAGATTCTGTTAACATCTGCTCTCCTAATACGACAAGTTTCACATTTTGACTATCTAGTGACAGTTCTGGTTTGTCTAAACATCCCTTTGAAGTTGTTGGAGATTGACTTGGAATGTTAGGCATGGCAGCACACCCAAAACTAATTAAAAGTAAACCGTTCACAAGTATTTTTGTGAAGTAATGAAGGCTTTTCATCTCTAATTCTCCATTTCTTGTTTTAAATGATTCGCCCACAGCCAAAAGGGTAAAATACCGCCTAGGGCTATGGCTATTAATACCCCTAGCAGCATCATCATGCGAGTGTTCAATGGGAGCGATCGCCCAAAAACTGCGATCGTATAAGATGCTGATTCTGACTGCACCTTAGAAGCACCATCTGATTGAACTATCACCCCAACATCATGCTTAGAACCACGTTCGGCATCCGGTTGCTGGTAGCTAATTTGGTACTCGCCCAAAAGAGCATTCATAAATAATTTCAGCTTCTCAGCCACCGCCTGAGAATTAGGGGAAAACTCAGCGATACCGCCCGCCACTTTAGCGATTTCTGCTAAACGATTTTCGTCCACAAATTCCTCTTCAGGAACTTTGCGATCGCCCTTACCAATATCAGAACGCTTAGCCGGTCTCCCTAAACCATACTTCTGCCCCAATTGAGCTGGTGTGAAACCATAACCCAAAGTGTGGACTGTGATTTTTTCATTGCGTTTTAATAGTGTTAATAAATTATTGAAATCTCGCTCCTCATTAGGTTTATTGTGATAGCCATCGGATAAGACAACAACAGATAACCTTGGCTTCGGTAGATCGGAATCTTCGGGTACAAAAAAACGCGGATCGCCTTCGTTTGCCAAAAACTGAATTGATTTACCCAGAGGCTCATAAATATTTGTAGAAGCACAAGGTTTTTGACCCGCTAGGAACTCCAGATAATTATTCAATTTGAAATCCCCAGCCGGGAAAAATTTATTTAATACATCCTGATTAACTGGATTCCCTGGACAATTCGGTCCTGCGTCACCAAAGGGGACAATTGACACTTGGGGTTTGGGACATTCAATAGTTGAATTCTTGGGACAGCGATTACCAAGTTCTGTTGTAAATTCTCGAATGGCTTTCATTGCTCCTTCTATCTTGCTAGTGCCCTGGCTATCTTTTTGCTGCATACTGCCGCTGTAATCTAACAGCACAATAATGAAAGCCGGAGGTGGTATGGTTTCATCGGGACTTTTCCAATCTTTCCCGCGAAATTCCAGTGGTTTGCGATCGACTACCAGGCTAAAATTTGTATCCTGTAAACCCATCACAGGTTTATCGTTAGCATCTTTGACTTTTATGCGGACAGTCACTCGATCCTCTTCTACTGTGGGTTTACCGACAATTTCCGCAGTTTTTGCTTGACTCCAGGCGGGAATTCCCAGAGAAAAAGCTAGTAATACAGACAGGCTAAGCTTGTGGGTCAAGGAAGCGATTGTAGTAAACAAATCGGTAGAATTTCTGTTCATTGGCTGTATATTCATCTTTTGGGTAAAAAGTTATAACGTAGTTATGTTTGAGAGAAATATCTTTGCGAGAACTCAGGCGATCGCCATTCACTGCGATACTGCCGTAGGACTTAGGATTAGGTTTGAGAATAGCTTCACGGGCTTTCATTTCTAAATCAGCAACATGAAGGGGAAGTCCCGGAATTTGGATATTTGCTTTGGGAGCAGAACCAATTCTGATAATGCCTTTTTCTGGCAGTTGAATTGATAAACCTTCCTCAATCTTGTCTGATTCACTATCGCTAACAAACTTGAGTTTTGCCTCCTGTTTGTCGATCGCAGGATAAGCAGGTGCGATGTTCGAGCTACCAAATTGATCGTCATAATTTTCTCCTGTATATTCAAAACCAGTACCAGCCCTGAGAGCAGCCATGTAGCTAGGAGATGTCGATCGGCTAAATGCGAAACCGAGCAGCATTCCTAATATTGAAAAACCAATGGGGTCTTCAACACCTTTGAAAGCAGGCGGAAATGCTTGAATTTGTCGCAAAATTTCAAAGATTAGCGCGGCTGCTAAACTCGCTGCAACACTGGCCATTACACTTGTCTGGAAGCGCTGCCGAAAACGCTTTGCATCTCCCGCTTCAATGCTGTGCCAGCGCCAAGTCACGCCCTCAGCAATGCCTGTAGAAGTGCCGATAAATAGCCAAGAGACAATTCTCAAAATTCGGGTATCAAACCGAATTTGTGGCAATAATACAATTTGGGAAATCCCACCTGAAATCAAGCCAGCCAATATCCCTAATCCGGCGGCAATGCTAATCGGAAGTAAGGCAATCCGCCAACACAATTTAGGTCGAGTGGGGCTACTGATGAAGATTTCAGTAAACACCATTGCAACGGCCAGCGATACGGCAATACAGGGAAAGAGTATCAGTTCTGGAAATTGCTTCAGTAAACCTAAGTCAGTGAGGAATACTTGACCGATGTTCCAGCCAATCAAGGCTGATGTTATGCCCGCGAGTATGTACAGGTAGCTTCTCATCATAATTCAATCTCGACCTCATTAATTCCTTGATAAATCCAGAATTTACAACCTAGATTGGATATCTTGTTTTAAAGCATCAAAAGTTTTCTGCTTATCATTTATATAACCTAGTGGCTGCTTAAATTTCCGATTTTGGTATAAATGTATGGCTTTTACCAACTTGATTTGCTGGCGATTGTCGTCATTTTTTGCTCCGTAATAATCCAAGTCGCCAACACCCAAAACTTCCCTGAGTGCTCTGAGAACATCATCCTCAGATTTTTCTGGTTTATTTATGCGGACATCTCTGACAATTTTGTCAATAGAATCAATAGTTATCTGAAATCTTTCTGGTTTCATTCCTTCTGGGTACTCTTGCTTGTTTTCCGAACTATTAGGATTTAATTCTGGAGGTATTGTGTTTTTTGGCGCTGATTTGTGAGAATTATCCTCTCTTGTATTGTTTGTATCTACTGGCCCATTAGATTGCTGAGCACTCTTTGAGTCATTTCTAGTAGGTGCTCCTGGTGTATTGGAACTATTTAATGCTCCACGAGAGCAAAATCCTCCGATAAAGGTCAAGATGAGCAGTATAACTACAAGTGCAAATGGCACGTTTTTACCTCCTATTTCCAACAGTGAATTTAACAAAGATTCTACTAAACCTACTTGTTTTTTAATTCTCAAGCCATAAACAGGAACATTAGGCTTCCAGCCTTCCTGCTTGAGCCGAGAAAATATCTTTTTGGGAACACACCCTAAACTTACCTGATAAAAAAATGCAGCCATTTCTGATTCGTCTAAGCCACTGAAAAGTTCAGCCAATGGCAAATATTTATTATCAGGTGGATAAGAACGATTCTGCCAGTAAACTTTTAATTCTTTGATTAGTTGTTTCCACTGAGGGTCATCAGTGATACTGGGTTGAGGGTTTTGCGTTTTGGTGGCGTTTTGCCAAGTATTAGCCTGCTTACTCATCAAATTCAATTGATGCTTAATATTTGGGCTAACAAATTGATAATAGAGTTTTCTCCAAATTCCAGAGGGTGCACTCAAAAGCCAGACAGTAGGATTTAAGAGTTCTGGATGCTGGATAATTCGAGGAATTATCAACATAACTCCTTCAAATACTGTTCTCAAAATATACTGTGACTGCCCCGCATTTTGAGTAAAAAAGTTATTGACTTCAGATTGAAATAACTCCGAGACTTGATAATGATCCTCCTGTTTTCCCCGTTGCTGCATCCAATCCAAAAACTCTGGCAATGTCGAGGGAATCACCATCGATCTCAGTGTCAAAAGACGCACCATTTGAGGGCTGTAAATTCCCTGTCTGAGAGCCTGGGAAGACCCTTGCCCGTTGAAAATTACTTCCCAATCACTATCTTTAACTTGGTTAATTGATGTTTCAATTACTTCCACTTGCTCCGGCTTGACCTTATCCCGGCTAATCAAACCTTTGATTGCCGATTTAATCTCGTACTCCCTGGCAATTGGGGCGGTATATTGAGGGGTGCTAGCCATCGCCCTGTGCAACAATTCTTGGGCTTTTTCGCTAGCGGGCTGAATCACCAAAAAACCTCTGGGTTGCTCCAAAGCTTCTACTTGAAAAGCCCAGGAGACAAGCTGATTGTTTGGTCTGGCTTTTTCCGTCGCCATTTGATTGACAATCCATGTGGTACACGCCTTCCCAAAGGGAACAATAACTGGAACATCATTAAGCAGTAATTGTTCAAGTTCTGAACCCAGAGGAATTTGAGGTTGATTGGGAGCAGAAAATTGATTGGGCTGCCCCATAAATTTCGTTTCAAAGGGGTCGAAAACAGGCATCCGTCCCCCTTTACGTTCAGACTCGATCCAAGCCAATATCTGCCACAAATTGCCCGCTCCTTCGCAGAGAAAGTAACGATACATGGAAGCGCTACGGCCGCGATCGTCTCCACCTCTGGTGACGACAGCAATGACTGACCAATTTTCGGTACCATCACTCAGTTCGCGGCCAATGATTGCAGGATTGTCTCTGGATGCACCTTCAGCAACGGCAAAATCCCTGTTTCTAATGGCATTCTCAACAGCAATAGGAAGGGGGTCAAGGGTTCTGTTTATATATTGGCCCGTAAATCCCCGCGATACCCATCCGCCGTCGGGGGTTCTTTCTGCTTGAATGCCGGTGCTAAATTCGTGAATTTGAAGGATTGGTGAGTTCATTTTTTTAGTCCTTATCTAATTCTTTGTGTCGTTCGCCAGTACAAAGCCAGTAAATGGGAGCTACTAAACCAAAAGGTCTCCAGCGTTTTGGGTCTTTAATACAAGAACTTGTGCCACCGCGATCGCGCTTTATCCGTACTGAATTTGGTTCTGGAAATTTATTTCCCAATATCCCGAAAGCAGAAGTAGTAAAGTAATCTACTTGACCACCTCCCGTTTGTTGCCATGCTTGTAATTTCCTAAAAGTTTGGGGGAAACGAGCTTGGGCTAATTCTCTGGGATTGTGGCGGTTCACCCACAATTCTGACTGTTCGCACTTGGTAATTACAAAGGCAATGCGTCGCTGGCTGCTGCTAATATCAGTGCGATCCAGGGCGATTAAAAACTTATCAAGACCGTTAGCATATTCAGAATCTTTGCGGTGTGCCGTGCCATCTGCCAGAAACATAATCCCATTGGCCAGCAAGCAATCTTCTAGGTAGTCTTGTAACTTCGAGTCGCCTACTTTATGAACCAAGTCAGCAAAAAACTCTCCGGCGTAATCTTTACAGCTAATGTTTAATTTGACTAATTGTGGCTTCATCACAGCCTGAACATTTTTTATTGCTGTATTGACATTCTGTAAAAAGCTAAATTGCCCTTTGAGAACGATACTTAAAGAGTAATCTTTGACATCTGTAATACTGTCATTCAAATCACTACCTCCCATTTGCAGACCTTGCTCTAATATATTTTGAGCTTGAGCAACCAGTTCCTCTGTTTCAGAGTTACCTGATGTCACAGTCTGAACAGCACTGGAAGGATCGGCATTGGGCCAATAGGCTAGGGATGCGATGTAGGCAGTTTTGCCGGAACTTCGATCGCCAATAATCCGAACTACGCTATTTTGATCTAGGAATTCTAAACTGCTTGAACTTTTTGTTTTATTTTTTAACCAATCCAGCATTTACTTAACCTTTTCCTTGAATTTAGTAGTTTGACTCAGCCAATGTAGAGGTTCAATCAAGTTATAAGGCCGCCAGCGAGGGGCATCTCTCAAAACTGAAGCTTTGCCAAATTTTCCCCGTTCATCAATGCGATTTGGTCTGGGGTCATTTCGGTTCAATACTCCAAAGGTGGAAATTGCATAAAATCGGAGATTTTTGGATGTAATTCGTTCCCGCAAAGTATCTTTTGTTCTGGGGAGATGCAATCTAAATAAATCTGTTTCTGGGTCTAACCTTCCCGGCCAAAGTTCTCCCCTTTCAGACTTGCTCATTGCTACCGCCAGCCGGAAATCGTCGGTGCGATCGTGAGAGTCCATTAAGTCTATGAATCTGTTCATCACTTGGTTGTACAAAGCGTCTGCTGCTCGATCCCATGCTGTTAGGAGAATTAAGCAACCTATTACATCCTTTCTTAAACACTCCTCAATAAACTCTTCGCAGATTGGATCGGACTGATTGGAATCTGCTATTTTTTCAAATATCTCTCCTGGATAATCTCTCACGTTGAGCTGAAATGAATCTGGCTTCGTAAACCAAGAATTTTGAATCTCAATACTAAAAGAATACAGAGGTAAATCATCAACACTTTTGGTCATGCCACCTATTTTATTCGGTTCAAAAGAAGCTCCTTGACAAATAATATTCTCGGCTTTTTCTGCTATGTCCTTAGAATCATCCCCCAGAGGTTGAATGTTGAATTTTTTAGAGTTTTTGCTCGCTCGCATTTTGTAAGCTAAAGCTGCTAAGTAAGTCGTCTTTCCTGAATCTCTCGGCCCAATTATACAAATATTTCCCATGATGTTTACTCCTTTATTTTTATAAAAAGCTGCCTAGATAAATCCAAGGTAATTCCAATAAAGCTCGATTGTGAATGCTAGTAATAAAACAACGAATTGATAGCCCGGATACACTGCTATTAATTTCGTCAATTTGAGGTTGAATCGGTCTAAAGTACCGTTGAAACACATAGGCATTCCGTTGCTGCCAGTTCATCCTGGAACGATGAGGAATATATTCTAGTTGTGATGCTTCTTTGTGAATGTCGCAAAAAAGATCGGCTTTGTTCAAACAAACTACTAAATGCCGTACTTTCGGACATTGGTAACGAAAGAAATCCACCCATCGATTAAATCGATTACACCATTGCTCCTGAGTAATGAAATCTTCGGGGTTGACATCTGGTTTGAGGATTTCTCGATAAGGTGGAACAATTAGTAAAATGCCTTGACTTTGAAGAATTTTTTCTAGAAAAATATTCCATTCCTTTGGATTTGCTGATTGCCAACTACTTCGCCATATCTCCCCTGGGGTATCCAGCCAATCTAAAGTAATTTGCTTTAGTGTTACTAATTGAACCTGAATTTCCAGTTTTCTTTGGTAAATTGCTTGCATTGCATCTGTTGCCTTTGTTCTTCCCAAGCTTTCGTCATATAGATTTCTTTTGAGAGTTTCATAATCATCATTAATAACTTTTACATAGTTACTTTGAGGATTAACTAGCTCCAATACCAAAGAAGTTTTACCTGTTTCGCGATCGCCAATATAAATCACCCCCATTCTTATCACCTCCTACTGTGCTGAATAATCTGTTAAAAAAGGTTTAGTTGTCGGCGTTTGCGAAGCATTCACCCGGACGATCGCACTCAACCCACTTGGTAATGCAGGCAAAGGTCGATTGCTAATCTCCCGAATCCCCAAAACAGGAACTCGTTCGTAGCCGACATTTTTTCCATTAAAAGGACTGGAGCCAACCGTTCCTCCAGACACATTCATAGTCACCACCTGCCTTTGATATTCTCCTAAAGGTTTGCTCAGCCAATCCGCTGTTTGGTGACTCACTCCCTGCAAAAAGATTTGCGTCCGACAGTTGTTAAGTGCTGGCAAAGTTTTCTCAGGAAATTGGTCTATGGATTGGCACATCAAAAACACACCTGCTTTGGCATTGCGGCCAATTGCTGTTAACTCTTCATAGTCAATATTTTTTAAGCGAGGAGCTTCATCGCAGATAATATAAGTCGGCATCCAACTATGCTGGGGTTTTTTCATCCGGCGATACATCACATTCATCACATAGCTAATCATTACTGCCGCTAAAGAGGAGCCAAATTTGCCATCAGCGAGGGATTGACCGACTACTAAAGTGTGTCTCGAAGTGCCGTTTAAGGCTTGTAATAAAAAAATGCCGCTTGCGCCGTCGCAAATTTTTCTGACACCTGGATCTTTGAAAGGGCTGAGCTTATTTTGGAGGAAACTAATATCTAATCCAAAGCGATCGTCCGGGAGACTCAAGTATGAATAAAGATCGGAACCCCACTGTGCATTTGCTTGAGGCAAATTATTTAATAAACCTTCGACGGCATCTCTGTCCATGACAAGAGCTGGTAAATCGCTAGGGTCAAGTTTGACTAAATTTTGCCGCCGCGCTTCCACAACAATTCCGAGAATTGCAGTCAACCACATAATGTCCCGCTTCCAGAAAGAGGCATTGGGATCTGTGTCGTCAATATTGCCATAGAGAGCTTCTGCGATCGCCCTAATTTCCTTTTCAGTCCCAAATTTTTCCAATTCCTCCAAAAAATTCCAAACAACTTGATTTTTGGTGGCACTCAAATCCCAGCAAACTAACTTTGACCCCGCACTACGAGCGAAGTTGGCAAGGCGATCGCCCAAAAAACCCGCTGCATCAACGCAAACCAAATTGCCTTTTTGCATCAAATTTTCAGCGGATTTCAGCAACAGTTCTGTTTTCCCTGCTCCCGGCGGGCCGACAACCAAAACGTGCTGGTGCAAAAAATCACTGGGAATCCAAACATCGGTTGTCAATCTAGCTTTGCTATTACTAAAAGTGACATATTTTCCCAACCAAAAATCGCCATTTTTACCATCGCCATGCGCTAGGTTTATGACTTCTTTGCTATTGGCTGTTTGGGAATAATCATATAACTCTCGATACCTCGCCCAAGGTTTTAGGGTCTCTCCAGGCCCAAGAATTAGAAGGTTTTTACTACTGATACTAGCACGGATAGATTTGAAGGTTTGATCAACGATCCACCATAAAAAATTCCATATTTGTTGAATTGTTTGTATCAAAAACCAAGTGAAAATTTTCTCCATGTTTGTGTTCCTGGATCGAGGTAGTGCGATCGGGCTAGAGAGAGGCAGATGGTGGTTTTGCAGTTGGAGTGGACTGGGATTTTTGAGGAACGCTTTGTTTTAGGGCTGCAAGTTTTTGTTGATTTGGACTTAGCTGTGTTTGCTGTTGTTGAGTAGGGGTTTGCGCTTTCAGATCGGCTAACTTTTGCTTGAGTTCGGCGATGTTTGGGCTGCTGGCTGTTTGCTGCCCCTGAGTTGCAGTTTGTTGAGTTTTGGGTTTACTCTCGCGTTGGCCAACTTCTGGTATTCGTTGCTCTTTATTTTGAGTAATTTGCTCTTCAAAACTCAGATCTTTTGGTTTGGGTTTTTGTGGGATTTTTTCCATGAATATCATTCCTTTTGTCAAAAGCTGCTGGCTGTTCCTGTGACCTCCGGTACAGGGCATCAAGGGTTAGGGTACGACTTGACTGCTGCTATACAAATCCTAGACAAGTCTAGACATTTATTTCTTACTTCATTGGGAGCATGGGAGCGGTTATCCCTCGGTAAGCTTTCACGATGAAAGCCCAGCGCGATAAATTGACTGCTCTAAAACCGTACAGAACTTTACCGCATAAACATAGATTAGCATAACATACTTTCTCAAAAACAACATAGCATAAGTCAGTCAACTAAAAAGCTTTGTTAACTTAGAGTTATGGTGCTGTCATTCGAGACAGTGCACTGCAACATTTAGGAAAGCTATGGATTTTGAAGAAATGCTCAAACTTGTGGATACAGCGGTTTTTGCCGAAACGGAAAGACACCTCAGCGACCCCGAAGTAACGATTCTGCGCGGGGCGTGTTTGGGGATGACCTACGAGCAAATGGCCGAGAGTTCTCAATATAAGATGA
This sequence comes from Oscillatoriales cyanobacterium, assembly GCA_004294385.1. GTDB lineage: Bacteria > Cyanobacteriota > Cyanobacteriia > Cyanobacteriales > Microcoleaceae > Microcoleus. The sequence continues at coordinate 16,026 of REAP01000008.1, forward strand.
ATTACCTGATGCGAGATGTCGGGCCCAAGTTCTGGAAATTGCTTTCGGAAATTTTTCGAGAAGAAGTCAGCAAAACTAATTTCCGAGCAGCACTGGAGCGACATTTACGATCGCCCTCCAGACAAATGTCGCCCCAGACGATATCGCCTCAAACACCGCTGCTGTCTGACTCTGCGTTGATTTATGGCGAAAGTCCTCAGAGCCCGCTAGTGGATTGGGGTGAAGCCCCAGATATTTTCAAATTTTGTGGCCGCACTCAACAAATCAGCGAACTCACGGAGTGGATTATTGCAGAACACTGCCGCTTGGTAGTTTTAAGCGGAGTCGGCGGGATTGGGAAGACAACTCTGTCGGTAAAGTTAGCCCAACAACTTCAGGGGGAATTTGATTGCGTAATTTGGCGATCGCTCCGTCAAGCACCAACGATCGCCAATTTGTTAACTTACTTGATGCAATTTTTTGAGCGATCGCCCCAAATTAACTTATCAGTTGATGTGGATGAAAGAATCTCACAACTAATAGAAAAATTGCGACATTCCAAATGTCTGATCGTGCTGGATGGTTTGGAAACAATCTTAGAGCCGACTAAGCTAGCCGGACATTATCGAGAAGGCTATGAGAAGTATGGCGAATTAATCCAAAGAATTGCAGAACAACAGCATCAAAGCTGCTTAGTCATCGTCACGCGGGAAGTACCGGAGGCGATCGAGCTGCTAGTGGGCGATCGTGCGCCAGTTCGAGCTTTAAAATTGGCAGGTTTGAATGAGACAGAAGCACGCGATATTTTTCAATCTCAAGATTTGTCAGATGAGAACAAATGGACAGAACTGATTAAGATTTATCAAGGAAATCCCTTAGAATTAAAACTTGTCGCTCCTGCTATTCGTGAATTGTTTAGTGGCAAAGTCTCTGACTTTCTTAAACGCCAAACTTTTGTATTTGGAGGGATTAAAGCTTTATTAAACGACCAATTTGAACGATTGGAAGGTTTAGAAAAAGCAATTATGTATTGGTTGGCGATCGAAGCTTCCCCGGTTTCTTTAGAACAGTTAGCTGACTATCTTTTATTTCCGGTATCTGAATCGGAAATTTTAGAAGCCTTATCTTCCTTGCTGCGCCGGGAGTTGATTGATAAAAAGGCTCGCAGCGGTCAAACTGAGTTCGTGCTGCACCAAGTTTTAATGCAGTACGTGACAGAGCAATTGACGAACCAAGTTTGCAAAGAAATTTTTTCGATGCTCAAAAATTCCAAAGCTGAGGGAAACAAAATTCAATTACTTAAAAGTCATCTGGTGTTTAAAAATCAACAGCTAAATTCAAATCCCAAAACTGCTAGTCAAAAAAACTCGATCGCCATTTCTGTCAAGGAGCATCTGACTAAGTTGTTTAAAAGCAATAGCAAAAGTTACGAGCAGTTAAATAAAGTTTATTCTTTGCTCCAAAATCAGCCTTTGCTAGAAATCGGATACATTGAGGATAACTTCCAAAATTTGCTAGCAGTTATGCAAGCAGAGGAAAAAAATATCACACCAGGCGATCGGAAAAAACAGCAAAAACAACTTGTCAGATAACTAATATCTACAGGAATTACGCAACAATCTTATAAATGGGGCAACCACGGGGGGTTTGCCCCTACAAGACACTATATGGATGTGCGTAAGTCCTGATTTAGTTCTTTGAGTTGAGGTTAATGAGGAGGAGATAATGGATAGCCTTGATGAGCAAATGTTGGGAGAAGAGAGTGTTAACTACTGCATCAATCCTAGGTGTAAACAGCGTCAAAACCCTTACGGTTTCGAGACTTGCCTTACTTGTGGCACGTCATTGTTAATCAACAATCGTTATCGAGCGGTGAGAATGCTACATCAAAGCGATCGCACCGAAATTTTTGAATTAGAAGATTTTGGATTTGGGGAAGCGGGTTGCGATATTCCCAAAATTTTGAAAGTGCTAACCGATGATAGTAATCCCAATGTAGTTCGTCTGTTTCAGCAAGAAGAACTGATATTACGCTGTCTCAAATCTCTGGAAGTACCTAAAGTTTTCCCTGGAGCATACTTTACTTTTCAACCTATTGATGGTAATAATAATCTGCACTGTTTAGTAATGGAGGAAATTCAAGGTAAAAATCTCGAACAATGGCTGAAAGAAAACGGAATAATTTCTGAAAATCAAGCCCTTGATTGGCTAAAGCAACTAACAAAGATTTTGAACGGGGTACACAGCAAAGGTTTTTTTCATCGAGATATTAAGCCCAGCAACATTATGTGCTGTCCTGACGGAAGCCTAGTATTCATTGACTTTGGTGCTGCAACAAAAATAACTTCGGATACCTATATTGATAAATATGAAAATAGAGATACTACGCTGATTTTATCACGAGGATATACACCTCCTGAACAAGAACATGGCACTGCAATTCCCAAATCTGACTTGTTTGCCTTGGGGCGGACTTTTGTACATTTGCTAACTGACAATCACCCATATGATTTAGCCATAACTGCAAATAGAAAACTAATTTGGCGAGACTTAGCACCACAAATTTCAGTAAATTTTGCAGATTTAATTGACGAGATGATGGCTGATGAATCTCAGCGTCGCCCTCAAAATCCCAGCACGGTTTTGCAACGTTTAGCTCAAATTGAGTGCAGTCATCTAACTGTTGCAAAGTTCTTTCGTCAAGCTCTAAGTAAAAACCATTACATTGGATTAAATGGGATTAATTATCGTCTGGCTGGGTTAGGGCTAGGTATATCGCTGTTCTTGGGAATTATCGGTTTAAAATTATTGGCTCCTCAGTGGGCTGTTTCTTTAAATAATTACGCTGCTGATAAGTACGCCGCTGATAACTTCGATACCGCTAATTTTTATCTAAATTTAGCACTTTTTATTGAGCCCAACTGTGGTGAATCTCATTATATTCAAGGTTTGATTTTTGAGGCAAATCGAGACTTTAATGCCGCGCGTAATAGCTACGAAAAGGCTATAATAAGTGTTCCTGAAAAATCCCTGAATAATTTAGCTCGATTGGATATTCTGGAAAAACGGTATTCGGCTGCTCTTCCTCGACTGAAAAGAGGATTGCTGCTTGTCAAAGAAGTAGATTTAAAGTCGGCTTTGCACAAGAATATGGGCTGGGCTTTGTTGGAAATGGGGGATTATCAGCAGGCGGAAATACAATTAAATGACGCGATCGCACTTAATAGCGATCGGGCTTCTGCGTACTGTCTGCTAGCGCGGGCGCGAGAAGCTCAAAAAGATAGCAGCGGGGCATTCACGGCTTGGCACAACTGCCTGAAATACGCTCCAAAGGAAAAATATCAGCCGGAACTGGACAAATGGGTGATTGAAGGAAAAAAGTTCTTGGAAGTTCAAAGAAATGATGGGGTGACAAGTATTCCAATACCTTAATATACAACAAATTTTGTCGATTATAGCTTTAAAATCAGATGAATCGCACCATTATTCAGCTTGTATGGTGCGTCACTCTTGAGTTTAGTCCGAAAAATTTGGGTTTTCCCAACTGACGACCATACTAATTGTGCTAGTTGCGTCGAAAACGGTAACAAACAAAAAAGCTGTTAAACGATCGCCCTTGCATAAAAATCCCCCAATACTACCGATATATAAACAGAGGGAAGTAAAACCTCAAGTTTCTTTACCCCTGTTTAAGTAGGAGTTAATTATGCAAAGGTCATTCACCGTCTTAGAAACTGCCTTGATTTCGCTGTTAGTTGCCAATTTGATTAACGGTATGTACTTAGAACCGAAAACAAATGCTGCTGTAGCTGCACCGGGCGATCGCCCTTCATCTATTATCCCTACCACCGGCCAATGTGAATGTCCCAGAACTCCACCTGGTGGCAAATAACAGAAATCGATCGCATAATTCTTCATTGCTTAACCGATATACAAATAGCAGCGCACAAAGGCGCTGCTGTCAACCTGAAAATCATCTATATATTAGGAACACAAAACTCATGGCTACCACACTTCCTTTTATCGCCCACTGTCTAGAAAAACGCGGCTGGCAATATAAGTTCGATGCTGATAATACTCGCGTCATTACTGGTGTCAAAGCTGAAAATGTCGATAATTTTGTAATCTTCATCCAGCTTAGCGAAAATGGCGAATTTCTGCAATTCGTTGCGCCGCAATTGCTGGCGGTGAAAGACTGCCTTTATAAGGGCCTCCTGTTTCAGACAATGCTGGCTATTAGCTGGGAAGTCAAGATGCTGCGGTTTGAATACGATCCTACAGATGGCGAAGTTCGCGCTTCTATTGAGTTGCCGATCGAGGATGCCCACGTAACAGAATGCTTGTTTAATCGGTGTTTGAGCGGTTTAATTCAGTTGGTGGACTCGAACGCAATGCCCAGGTTAAATGCGGTGTTGGCGACTGGTGTCGATCCGGGGCGGAAAGATTTAGCCGCACAGTTGTTAGATGGGATGCCCGATGAGTTGTTGAATTTGCTGGGAGATGCGATCGCCCATCGCCGGCAACACGATACTTAGGGGTTTTTCTGGGATTTCCCATTAAATTCGATCCCCCTAAATCCCCCTTAAGAAGGGGGACTTTGAAGAAGTCTCAACCCCTTGAAAAGGCGGACTTTAAGACTCTTGCTCCCCCCTTTTTAAGGGGGGCTGGGGGGGGATCTCTTTTGACTAAGGACAACTGTCAACTTTCAACTATGAGGGCGATCGCGGGGGCATCGCCCCTACCAACTGTCAACTATCAACTATCAACTACTGAGGATTGTGAAAAATGGCTAATTCGATCGCACTTCGCCGCCCACCTGTTACCGCCCCGTCTGAGGGGCTGCAACAATCGAAAAATGAATTTTGGGGTAAACAACTGTTGCGGGCGATCGGCTCCCAGCAGCTCAAAATCGCCGAACAGACAGCGTTTTGGGGAACTTTGGCCACAGCGACGATCGCGGCGGTTTCTCAACAGACAATGGTTGCAATTCCCTTATCTTTGTGCTGCGGGCTGAGTTTAATTAACCGCCGCCGTTTTGAGGAAGTTTTGCAGCAGCGTCTGGCGGCTGCGACAGCAGAAATAGCGACTGTTCGCACAATGGAAAATCGGCTTGATGCGATCGCGATCGGTTCGATTCAGGAACGAATTTTGACTTTGGAGAAAGCACAGTTGCAGGGGCAAATTACTCAATTGCAACAGTGGGTAAGTGATTTGGACGATCGCGTGGATGAATTGGGCGATCGAACTCAGAAACTCGATGAAATGCAGCAGCAACTAGCCGCACTCAAACGGTTAACATCCGTACCTGCAAAAACAGGTCGTGGGCGAGTAGCAATATTTATTGATGGCGCTAACCTGTTTTATGCAATTCAGGAATTGGGAATCAGAATTGACTATACCAAATTCCTGAAATATTTAGTAGGAGACGATACTTTATTTCGGGCTTTTTACTATACTGGAGTAGAAGCTGCGGATGAGAAACAGCACGGCTTTTTGTTGTGGATGCGACATCACGGTTTCCGGGTGGTATCTAAGCCGGTGTTGCAGCGCCCGGATGGATCTAAAAAAGCGAATTTGGATGTAGAGATGGCAATGGATATTGTTAGTTTAGCAGGGCAATACGACACGGTTGTTTTGGTGGGTGGGGATGGAGATTTGGCTTGCGCGCTGCATAAGGTAAGCGATTGCAGGGCTAGGGTGGAGGTGGTGAGTTTGCGATCGATGACGAGTGAGGCGTTGATTGATGTGGCGGATTCTTATGTGGATTTGGAGGAGATTAAGGGGAAGATTTGTAAGCAAGACTTATGCAACGGGCATCGATAATATCGGTAGGACGAAGCCTACCGCAACTGGAAGGAAGGCCATGAGGAATTTGGGGGCGACTTGGGCGACGCGGCTTAAGAGAATCGGGATTGGGTGAGGTGGGGGGTACTTTCTGAGTATAATTGAGGGCATCCCTTTTTTGCTCTGATTCACGCCCCTATGGATGATGCGTCGTTATGTCAACTGATCCGAGAAGCCTTGCACTCTCCTCAAAAGGCAGAGACACTAGCACTCGCGATCGATCAATTGCCGGAAGTTAAGAGATATCTTGGTCAAGGTTGGATGCCATATTATGATGAAGCTCTCCCGGTGACGGAAAGGGATGTTAAGCGCAATATTAATAAGTTTCCTCAAAATTACCGCTTGAATTTGGACACTACAAATTGTAAAAATCCTTCTGATTCTGGGAATGTTCGCAAAAAATTTATTAGCTGGGTAATGATGATTCTCAGACGAGATTGCTACGATGTCAAGCGCGGGCAAAAGAATCGACCAAGAACTGTGAGTTTGAGCGATCCAGCAGGTATCGATCGAGGAGGAACGATAGAAGATACTATACCAGATACACAAAGTCTTAATAGCCTTGAAATTATTCTGGCTGAAGAAGAATTGCAAGAGAATCAAGAGCAACAAAAAGAACTGAAGCGTCTGATAGAATCATTATTGTGTCATCCAAATGGATACCCCCATTGTACTTGCTACGAACTGATTCAAAGACGTTTGCTGAAAACTCCGCCTCAGCAATGGATGGAAATAGCGATAGAATTAGAAACACCCTATGGAACTGTCACTTCTCATTGGAATAGAAAATGCAAAAAACGTCTAGAAGAGATTTCAAAAAATTCTAGTAACAAGTAGGAAAAAACATCATGAAAAATATAGATAATTGTGAACTGACAATTCAACTCTCTAAGCAAGCTCACCAAGATGCTCATAAATTTGCTTCTCAACAATCAACACCAGAAAAGGTCAAACAAGTTTATACAAATACTTTAGCTGTTTATGCTGTTCGTCATTTCTTGCAATGGCTGGGTATTGAAACTGATTTGAGCGCAGGCGACAGTTGGCATTCTGTTATCAGATGCTTTAATGATGTGGCTGATTTGGTAATTCCCGATTTGGGTAAACTGGAATGTCGTCCGGTTTTACCTGGAAAAACAGTTATTTCTCTACCTCCAGAAGTGACTGAGGACAGAATTGCCTATATTGCCGTTCAATTTCAGGAACAATTAAACGAGGTGCAGTTGTTGGGATTTTATCCAGCAATAGATCCACAATCACCGCCTGAAACAATAGAAATTTCCCGTCTTCAACCAATAGAAACATTGATTGATTATATCGATCGCCTAGAATCAGCCCAGTTTTTCTTACAAAGTGATGAAGATGTAGCAGTTAAGGTTAGGGAAGGATTAGCAGACCAGCCAACTTCAGAGATTGCTGCTCAATTGGAACGCATTTATCGCACCTATAACAAATACGAGCGACGGTATGCCGCCGGGGAGTTTTTAGCGAGTTACGTGCCTGCAAAACCAGATTTTGCCTTCAGAGGTGGCGCATCTGTTGTGGATAGAGAAGAGTCTGATGATTCACAACAAACTGAGTTGCAAGATTTAGCAGAAGAGTTGCTAGAAAAGTTGGATGAAATCTGGGGTGGAGAACCTGTAAATCAGCCAGTAGAGGTTTTGAGGCAATGGCTTGAGGGGATATTTAGGGAAGATTGGCAGCCCAAGGAAGCCGTCTTAACTGCTTATCGTAGAAGTGGAGAACAATCACAAGAGGTTAGTCGTGTTAAGCTGATTGAGTTAGGCGGTCATGTAGTAGCGTTGTTAGTTTCGGTTGGCCTAGACTCTGAAAATGAATTCAGTATTCATTTACGTTTGTATCCAGCGGCTCGTGCAATTCATCTGCCAGAAGGTATACAATTAAGTGCTGTAGATGATGAATCAGGAGAGATTCTTTTACAAGACCAAGCCGAGGAAACAAATGACTGGATACAAATCATAGTTGAGGGAGGAACTCAGGGCGATCGCTTCAGTGTCAAAGTAGCGTTCGGCGATATCAGCATTACGGAATCTTTTGCAATTTAACCACAATTTATAGGTTGACACCAATGAGTAAGCTAGTTATATTCGAGTTTTTAGAAGGTGACTTTGAACAGGGGTTTAGGGTCAATATTTCCCTGGGGCAAGATGGTCTGAATCCTGCTGTTAAATTTAGAGCAAAGCTGAACCCAGCGACAGAAATACTCAAACAATATAAAGATTGGAAGGAAGCTTTTGTTCAGATCAATACTGGTAAAGACAAATCTCAATCACAGCGGAATGGTGATTTTAGAGGTTTGAGAGCAGGAAAACCATCAAAAGCTGTTTCTCGTCAGTCTGCCGATATCCTCGCAAAAAACCTCAATAATTGGCTGAGCGTAACAGATAAAGAAGTTCAAAAAATCAGCAGAGAGTTAGGCAGATATCTAAATAAAAGCGACGAAATTCGAGTAATTATTCAAACTGAAAACTTGGAATTGCAGCGCTTGCCTTGGCATTTGTGGGAAGTTTTTTCTAAAAATTTTCCTCGGACAGAAATTGCGGTTAGCTTGCCAGAGTTCCAAGAACCAAAAACTTATCCGCCCGCAAGCAAGAATCAAGTAAAAGTTTTAACTGTTATTGGAAATAGTCAGGATTTGGATACAGCCGCAGATCTGCGGGAAATAAATGGGTTGCCAGGGGCTGACGTAAAGACTATTGACAATCTTACAAAGGAGAAATTAATTGGAAAGCTAGAGGCGGAAAACTGGGATGTTTTCTTTTTTACAGGACATAGTAATACTTATCAAGAAACGGGTTACTTGCATATTAATTCTAATCGAACTGATGACTTAAACATTACTGACTTGAGTGATGCTTTCACAACTGCGATTAGTCGGGGTTTGAAGTTAGCAGTTTTTAACTCTTGCGATGGATTGGGATTAGCACGACAACTGACAAACTTACACATTCCTCAAATCATTGTGATGCGAGAATCTGTACAAGATCAGGTTGCACAAGACTTTTTGAAGCATTTTCTTAAAGCTTATTCTCGCGGGAGGTCTTTGTATGCTTCCGTCCGACAGGCCCGACAAAGACTCGAAGAAAACTGGAACGAAAAATTTCCGGGTGCTAGTTGGTTGCCAGTCATTTGTCAAAATCCTGCTGAACTTCCTATGACATGGTTTGAACTGCGTCAAGGATTTCGTTCTACAAGTCGCCGATCGCAGTTGCGGGATGATAATGAAACGACTCTTTTAAATAAAGTTAAAGAATTCTGGATAGAAGGCTTACTTGAAAAGTCTCTACACGGCAGGCTCCGCATAGAACTGGGTTTAGAGGAGAGATTGGACGCGATCGCACATCCTTGGGGTATGGTATGGGAAACACCCGAACAACTGAGAAGAAAATTAGACCCAGGAACTAGAATTATCGATGTCTCTGAGCGCATGGGAATGGGGGGATCACTTTTAATTTTAGGGGAACCCGGATCGGGAAAAACTACCAGCTTATTAGAATTTGCTGAGGATCGAATTGCTCATGCTGAACAAGATATAACTCTGCCAATTCCAGTAGTATTTAACTTATCTACTTGGAGAGGTGGGAGGCAAACCCTTTTTGATTGGCTAGTGGAAGAACTTTGGGGAAAATATAGGGTTTCTAAAGCTTTGAGCAAGGATTGGATTAGTCGTGAAAAATTGTTACCCCTTTTAGATGGTTTAGATGAAGTTCGCGAAGATCGGCGGGAGTCCTGCATTCAAGCAATTAATCAGTTTATTCAAATGTATGGAAAAACCGAAGTTGTTGTGTGCAGTCGTATTGCAGACTACCAGAGGCTAAAAACGCGATTTAAATTTCAAGGAGCTATTTTTATAGACGATCTGAAAGAGCTACAAATAGAAGACTATCTTTGACAAGGCTGGCTCAGGTTTAACAGCATTAAGAACGGCATTAAAAACTGATGTAACACTCAAAGAATTAGCGAAGTCACCGTTAACTCTAAATGTGATGACATGGGCGTACTGGAATGATAGAGATTTGCCCAGAATGAACTCATGTGAAGAAAGACGCAAACATCTCTTTGACAGATATATTCAACGAATGTTTGACCGTCGTAAGAAAGAAGATGCAAAAGATCCCAATCAGGGAGGTACAGAGCAACCTTACTTAAAAGATCAGACTGAGGGCTGGCTGATTTTTCTTGCATATCAGATGCAGCAAAAGTCTAAAACTATCTTTTTAATTGAGGAAATTCAAATTAATTGGTTGAAATCGGATTTACAAAGAAATATATATTCTATTCTCTACGCTTTCGCAAATGGCTTGACACTATTTTTGTCAATTAACTCCTTGGCTGTAATATTTTTCGTGGTTATGGGAACTTTACAGTATGAGTATGTTAAACTTTTCTTTTTGGTAGGACTGTCGGTCGGATTAATTTTCATGGTGTTAGTTATTATTACAAATACCGAATCATTATTTAGCAATGAAATCGTAGAAATTGAAATGACTGAAACTCTAAAATGGTCGTGGGAAAAGTTTTTGAGAATCTTGCCTCCCAGCCTTCTATTATTGTTTATATTTCTTCAAATATTCAAATTATTTTTCAATAGGGAATGGATTACTTTTGAGCTTTGGAAAATCATGGAAAGTGGCTTGCTTGCGGGCTTTTTACCAATTATTTTAGGGAAAGCCCTGGAGGGGCCGAATTTAAGTATAGATAAAAAAACATTTCCTAATCAAGGAATTAGACTGACAGCAATTAATTCAGCTTTACTTTCTGTGCCTTATATTTTTATTGGTGCTTTTGGGCTATTTGGAATATGTATGTGGCAAAAATTTGACTTAAGAACTAGCTTAGTATCTGCGCTTATAGGTGGAATTTACACAGTATTAATGATGTATTTTATCAATGTAAAATCTGTTATTAAGCACTTTTTTGTAAGACTTTTACTCCGCTGTTATGGATATATTCCTTGGAATTATGCTCATTTCCTCGATCACGCCACTGAGCGCATCTTTTTACAAAAGGTGGGCGGGGGCTACCTCTTCATTCACCGACTACTGCGAGATCATTTTGCCAATCGAAATCAAAATTAAGCAGAAAAAATGAATAATTGATTATCTACAAGAAACTTCATCGGGCAATTTTATAAATAGTTTTTATCTGAGTTAAGCGAGTAGCAAATAGTAAAGCTGCTACAATATCATCCCATTAAGGCTATTGGCTTTCCTCGCCCTACAGGTTTTTGACAATGGCGCAATAATAGTATTAGATGAAAACCTGCGGGCATTTTCATCATTTTCACCAACTCGCATAACTGCCGCGACTCCCTTCGATATACCAGTAGCACAGTTAGCAAAGCAACAGCCATGAGCCGATACTACCACTCCACGCGCTACACCAGTCGCAGCCCGCAACCCCCAGCCGCACCCACCCAAATTAATCAATCTTGGTTCAAGTCGCCCCTTATTTTATCCGCAATTCTTTTAGGCTTAGGCGTAGTCGGCGCTACCCTATTTGTTGAGTTTACTACCCAGCGCATCATCCACATCCGGGCTGACGACAATTCCGATTCGGCTGAAACTTATACAGCCCAGCGACAACAACACTGTCAAGCCAGCATTCAACATTATAAACCCGGTGATGTAGCAATTTCTATGTCTTTTGCCGATCGCCCTGTCACTACCCAAAATATCTCCATTTCTAACAGTTTATCTCTACTCGGTCAGTGTAAAGATCCAAAACGGGCGATCGAACACATGAGGAATTTGGGGGCGACTTGGGCGACGCGGCTTAAGGTTAAAGAAACCGGGTTTCTGCCTAGATATCTAGTTTCCAGCCGACTATTTTTCAGAGAAACCCGGTTTCTGGTCTTGGTGGGGGGTGCTTTCCGGGTATAATTGAGAGCATCCCTTTTTTGCTGAACCCGATCGCCCATGCACGAACTCGATCGCCTCCTCCAAGAACTTGTATCCCAAGCCCAATTATACCCCAAAAATACCGATCCAAGAAGGCGCAAAATTATACCACAGTTGTGGGACATTATGTTTCCTGGCTCAAGCTTACGACGTGACAAAAAAACTACAGATGATGAGGCAAAACGCCGATTAGCTGGCATCAAAAAGCGGTATCGCGACAGATATCTGGCAATTTTAGAAGGTGATTTTGAGAACGATTGGCTTGATGTTTTACAAACTACTCAGAAAGAGATATTAAACAATATTAATATTTTCAATAAAGGAGTAGATTCCAAGTTGTATCAAGCATGGCTGAAATTTAGCGAAACATCACCATCACAGCGAACTCCCGAAGTTTATTCTGAATTCAACCAACAAGTAGAAAGATTTCGCCGCAGCTTTGTACAAAGACGCACAAACAAGCAGACTCAAACCTATCCGCCAGAAAAAGCTCAACCTCTAGCTCAATCCTGTAAAAATTTATGCCAAAACATTCAAAATAGCGATGTTGATTTACAACAAACTTGGAATACTTTCTGCGATGAAGTCCAGCAACTTTATCGACCTCTCAAGTTTTGGAACTGGTTTGCTCGTTATTTACAATTCCGCTTTATTGATATCATCCGCAAGCGACTTAACGTAATTTCAGGAGATGCACCAGCTGCCCAGCAAGATGATGATAGCGCAAATGAAACCAGATTCGATCGAATTCAAACCAAAGCAGACTCAAGGCCATCTCCAGAGGTGATTAGAATGATCTATAAAGATCCAGATGGCATTTTCACCGGCAAGCATATTAGAAATTTTCCTGATGTTAACTTTCGTGCGCTCGTCATTTTAAAGTTTAAAGAGGCTAGCCTAAAAGAAATTCAAGAACATTTTGGTAATCGAGTTAATGCTCAGACAACAATTAGTCCTTTTTACACCCGTACCTGCTCTTATTTCAAGCCAATTATCGAAGAGTATTTAGAAGCAAGACTAGCCTTGTCACAATCTGCGATCGAACAAATTGTCACCGACTCTGAAGGGAAGTATAATAGAAGAAGAATGCCCGATGAGCCTAAGATTACTTTCAAAGGAATAATTCGAGCGCGATTGGAGGGAGTGCAATCTTGGACAATTCTCGCCAGACAGTTACAAGTCAATGTCACCGAACTGATATATTTTTACCTCGACGGCATCAGTTCCTTTCAACTGATACCCAAACCGCAGAAGCGAACTCGCAGAAATAAAAACAACACCGAAGACTAAATTAGGAGAAAACAGCCATGACATACACCAGTCACCCGATGTTTGCAGTACCCCTGACATCAAAAGCATTGAAACTAGCAAAATCCTTTCAAGAGCAATATGAAAGTCCAGCAAAAGCCAGACAAGTTTATCTAAATACTTTGGCAGTTTATGCAGTGGATACCTACTGTCAGTGTTTAGGAATTGAAACCGATTTAGAAGCTTCCGATAGTCTAAATCCAGTCATGCAAACTTTGATGAATGTCGCCGATATCGAAATCATAGGTATTGGAAAACTAGAATGCCGTCCCGTGTTACCAACCGATGAAAACTGTTATATTCCGGCTGACACTTGGGAAAATCGGATCGGCTATGTAGCGGTAGAAATAGATGAATCATCGAGAGAAGCAACTCTCTTTGGCTTTTACCCACCCATCAACCCTTTAGAAATGATGGAGCAAGTTTCTTGTGATAGTTTTCAGCCCCTAGAAGCATTTTTAGATCACCTGCACCGACTAGAAACTGCCCTGGATTTTTTTCATAGTCATAACCCCGTAGCTGTTAAAGTTAGAGAGAGATTGAACGAGCAATCTCTGCCTGAAATTATCGCTGAAATGGAGCGAATATACCGCACCTATAACAAATACGATCGACGCTATGCGGGCGGGGAGTTTTTAGCGAATTATGTGCCTGCAAACCCCGGTTTTGCCTTCAGAAGTGGCGCACCTGTTGTGGATAGAGAAGAGTCTGATGATTCACAACAAACTGAGTTGCAAGATTTAGCAGAAGAATTGCTAGAAAAGTTGGATGAAATCTGGGGTGGTGATGACTCAGATGAATCGGTTAATCCCGGAACTCCAACTAATCAAAGCAGTGATACTCCAGGGCAAATTCCACAAGCTGCAATGGTTCCCCCATCCCCAACTACTACTGGTCTAATCAGTTTAAATGAATGGTTGCAAAAATCTGAAAGTAATCCTCAATACAACTGGCAGAGTCTGGAATCATTTTTAAGTAACCAAGAAGGGAATCTAATTTTTAGATTTGCTAGCGCCCCCCGTTCCCGCACTGCTGACACCGAATCGCCAACTCTTAGCGCGAGTAATGTGAGAGAAATCTCCTTGGCGGGTAATCCTGTTGTATTGATTGTCAATTGCCAAAAAAATACCGAAAAAACCGAAGTTCTGATTAGATTGTATCCCCTATCTGCTGCACAAACCTATCTGCCAGCGGGGATAAAACTGATTGCAATTGATAGTGAATCGGGAGAGATTTTTTTGGAGGCTCAAGCGCGGAGTGCCGATAATTGGATTCAATTGGAATTCAGCGGTGAAGTAGGAGAGCCTTTTAGCGTTAAAGTAGCCATGGAAGATGCCGAAATTACTGAACATTTTGCTATCTAATTTTAAGTCAAAATCTCTAGGGAATAGGAATGGGTAAAATAGTTGTCTTGAGTTTTATAGCGGGTGATTGTGAGCAAGGATTTCAGCACGTCAGCTTGGAAATTAAGGAAGATAACCACCGCCCGCTAAAAAAAATTGATGGCAAATTGCCATCGGCACCGCAGATTCCGCAGCTATACAATACTTGGCAGTCAAAATACCGTCAAATGGGGTCAAGGGTGCGAATTGAACCCAAGTCAGGACAGATAACAAATTATTCTATTTGCGATTTAGAAGCGGACAGCGATGCTTTAAGACAACAGCTTAATGATTGGCTCACATCTCCTGGATTTTCTCGTGCGATAAATATTTTAGGGAGGACAGTCTCGCAAAATGAAGAAGTGCGAGTAATTATTCAAACTGAAGACTTGAACTTACGGCGCTTACCTTGGCATCTGTGGGAGTTTTTCGACGACTACCAGAAAGCGCAAGTAGCTTTGAGTTCTACTGCTTATCAGCAAATAGACTCACAGAGAAATAGAAATCAGGTGAGAGTTTTGGCAATTATTGGTGACAGTACGGGAATTAATTTAGAGAGGGATAAGCGCGAGTTAAAAAGAAATTTACCCAATGCCGAGATTGTGTTTGTAACGCAACCAGAACGCCAAGAAGTTTACGATGCAATTTGGGATGCGGGCGGATGGGATATTTTGTTTTTTGCTGGTCATAGTCTGAGCGCATCTGATGCTACTACAGGAAAACTTTTTATTAAACAAGGGGAAAGTTTAGAAGTTAAGGATATGAAAGCTGCTCTGAGAAACGCAATCGGCAGGGGCTTAAAGTTGGCAATTTTTAACTCTTGCGATGGATTAGGAATTGCCAAGCAGTTAGCTGAGTTGAATATACCCCAGGTAATTGTGATGCGAGAACCGGTGCCGGATGTAGTGGCTCAAGAATTTTTAAAGCGTTTTCTTGAGGCGTTTGCTCGCGGTGAATCGCTATATTTAGCAGTACGAGAAGCGCGGGAAAGGTTGGAAATCGTGCAGCGTGATTTTCCTTGTGCGACTTGGTTGCCGGTTATTTGTCAGAATCCTGCTGAGGAGCCGGTGAGTTGGCAAGAGTTATGTAGGGTAAAATCTGCCGTTGCGCCGCCTTCTACAAAAATGAAAATTTACTGTCAGTATTGCGGCTCTGATAATGTGGCAGATGTTATGTTTTGCGAAAGCTGTGGCTCTCAACTCAGGAAATGACTTCGCTAATGTTGAATGTAATATAATAGATACAAAATTGAGGACAACCAAATGAAAGCAGTTGAAGTCACAGGAACCCTGGATGAAAAAGGTCAATTGTCCCTGGATTACCCCATTGAAAATTTCTCTCCTAGTCGCGTGCGAGTGATCGTACTTTTTCCCGAAGTAACTGAGGAAGTTGAAACCGATCCTGATGATACTCCCATTGAAGAAGTAAAAGCGAGTCTGCGGCGAGCATTAAAGCAAGCTAAATCTGGGCAACGCATCCCCCTTTCTGAAATGTGGGAGGGAATAGATGTCGAATAACACGCCTTTTGTCCAGATTGATTTAACGCCTGAGTATAAACGGAATTTACGGGAATTATCCAAAAAATATCGCAATATCCGGTTAGATACTCAGCCAATTATTGAACAATTTCAAGGTGGCAACTTTACAGGCGATCGCCTTTCTGGGATGGGTGAAAATTATGTAATCTTCAAGGTGAGAGTTAAAAATAGCGACATCCAAAAAGGGAAAAGTGCGGGTTATCGACTTATCTATCAAGTTGAGTCACAAATGAGCATACTTCTCCTGACTATTTACTCTAAATCAAACCGAGAAGATATTAGTCCTAATGAGGTTTTGAGTATCTTAGCCGAGTGCGATCGAGATGATACTTAATGTTTTCTATAACTGCTTGTTTTCTTTACCTATTTGTCACTAAATATGACTCAAGACTTCTCTGGTCAAAATCTCCGAGGACGCAATTTCAAAGGTCAAGACTTAACGGGTGCAAACTTTTCCTATGCAGATATCCGAGGAGCAAATTTTACTGATTCTATCTTGATAGGTGCGAATTTTAGCCATGCTAAAGCAGGATTACCAAGCCAATGGAAATTTTCACTACTAGCATTTTCATTAATTGTCGCATTTTTAGCAGGATTTGCAGTAGCCGTTGGGGGCGCTTTTGTCGGCTCTTTTCTAGCCACTAAATATGAAAATTTTTTCACCTATCCGGGCATATTTTATTTAATAGCCTGCATCGCTTTTATCAGCCTTCTTATCTTTAAGGAGGTTAAATCAGTTTTTACTTTATCTATGGGCATAGCTTTTACCTTTGTTTTGGTTTTAACATTTAGTTTTGGTTTGTCCGTAGAAGTAGCTGGGCCTGTAGGTTTTGCTTTAGTTTTAATTTTAATTTTGGCTTTTATCTTTGCTTTAGCATTAGCTTTAACTTTTGCAGAAGTTGTAGCTGAAAAGTTTACTTTTGCTGTGACTTTGACCTTGTTTGGCTCGGCGATCGGGCTTTTACTTGTAACTTTTGCTCCCAAATTTGCAGACGTGAGGGCTGGGGCTGCAATTGGGATGCTATTTGGTACTTATAGTGTTACTTTTATATCCACTTATATTAGCTGGAGAGCTAAAGCTGAAGACATGAGATTTTTATGGCTAAAAAATCTAGCCGTCGAATATGCAGCTATCAAAGGTACTTACTTTCAAGGAAGCGATTTAACCCATGCTAATTTTACTAAAGCAATTCTCAATAATACTGATTTTAGCAACGCAAATTTGACGCGCGCTTGGTTTAATAAGGCACAAAAATTAGATCGGGCTAAAGCAGATAACACTATTTTAGCCAAGCCATTGATTCGAGACTTACTCGTCACTGGCAATGGCGCTGGAAAATCTTATATTGGCGCTAATCTCAAAGGAGCAAATTTGATAGGCGCTCACCTAAATAGCGCTAACCTCAAAGGAGCTAATATCAGTGAGGCTAATTTCCAAGCCGCTAATTTAGAAGCGGCAAATTTAACGCTCACTGAAGCAATTGGCACTGACTTCACCAGCGCTCAAATGACAGGTGCTTCCGTTGAAGCCTGGAATATAGAAAGTAATACTAATTTGGATAATGTCGATTGTCGATATATTTATCTTTTAGAATCTTCAAAGCCCGGAACAGATGACCGCGAACGTCGTCCCAGCAGTGGCGAATTCGCACCGGGAGAATTTACCAAATTATTCCAAGAAGTCCTAACTACTGTTGATTTAATTTTCCGCAACGGCGTTGACTGGAAAGCCTTTATCCCCGCCTTCCAACAAGTGCAAGTTGAGAATGAAGACACCGAACTCACTATCCAAAGCATCGAAAACAAAGGTGATGGAGTTGTGGTTGTTAGAGTCAGCGTTCCCCCAGATACCAACAAAGAAAAGATTCATAGGGAATTTACTCAAAACTACGAAGTTGCACTCAAAGCCATAGAGGAAAAATATCAGGCTAAACTAGAAAGTAA
This sequence comes from Oscillatoriales cyanobacterium, assembly GCA_004294385.1. Taxonomy (GTDB): domain Bacteria; phylum Cyanobacteriota; class Cyanobacteriia; order Cyanobacteriales; family Microcoleaceae; genus Microcoleus. The sequence continues at coordinate 33,942 of REAP01000008.1, forward strand.
AGATGAGCAGATTACGGTTTATCGCCAGCAGCTAGAAGACTCTCGTCAGAGAGAGATTCAGCAAAGTTCCAATATGGAAAAAATTATTGATATCCTGGCGAAACCTGCCCTTAATATTCCCGTTAACGAGTCTGAAGTTCAAGCCATAGCCGAAGGGCCAACAGCGGTTAATTTAGTTATCCTCACACTGCTATCTGGTGATTTTGAAACGGGATTTCCCTTTGTTATCGCTCAAATTTGGACTGAGGATGAAAGATTGCCTACTCAACATTCCGGTCAGTTGCCACCAGCACCATATCTAGTAGAATTTTATCATCTTTGGCATTCACAATATAACCGTTTTATAGAACCTCTCCAATCGAGTCGTATGGAGAGAAAGCAAGGTAATCTAACCAATTTTTCTCAAGTAGAAATTCATAAATTAGCTGAAGAGTTAGAGGAAAAACTAAATAAATGGCTCAATGCCGAGCAATTTATACCCATCGATCGCATCTTGCGCGAAAAATTCAACCGTTCTGATGAAGTGCGAATCATCATTCAATCTCAAAGCTCTGAAGTGCGGAAACTACCCTGGCATTTGTGGGATTTTCTCAAGCCTTACCGCAAAGCTGAAATTGCTTTAAGTTCACCTTTTTACGATCGACCTTTAAAAACTGCTGTTACCAGAGACAGAATCAGAATTTTATCAATTTTGGGCTGCGATAAAGAAATTAATCTGAATAAAGACCAACAGTTACTAGCACAGTTAGATGCAGAAACATCCTTTCTTGTCAAGCGTAACCGCCAAGAATTAGATGAACGATTGTGGGAGGAAAAAGGTTGGGATATTCTCTGTTTTTCCGGTCACAGTTCCAGCGAAATCGATGGTAGCACTGGTTATATTTATATCAACGATACGGATAAGCTAAGCATTCCCGAACTAAAAAATGCTCTCAGCAAAGCCATTGAAAGGGGCTTGCAAATCGCCATTTTCAACTCTTGTGACGGTTTAGGATTAGCGAATCAACTAGCTCAATTGCACATTCCGCAAATTATTGTTTTTCGAGAACCAGTCCCCGATCGCGTCGCACAAGAATTCTTGAAAAACTTCCTCACCGCCTTCGCTAGCGGTAAATCTTTCTATCTAGCAGTAAGAGAAGCGCGGGAGAGGTTGCAAAGTCTAGAAAATCACTTTCCTTGTGCTTCGTGGCTGCCGGTTATCTGTCAAAACCCCGCCGAAGTGCCCCCAACATGGCGATCGCTCCAACATCCCTAACACCCCCCAAAAACAACTTCCTAACCAAACTGCATAATTTTCCAAACTCCCCACGATACATATATAGCAAGCCATACAGCCCCCCCAAGGAAGTAATTCATGCCCCACCACCCTACTCCAGATAGCCCGGTTTCTGGAAAACCCCTACTCCAAATACCCCTCCCAATCCTCAACTTCCCATCCTTACTGAAGTCACCGCCAAAAACTTCGGCCATTTCCTCATGGCATAATTTGCCCGATCGCGATCGATATAACTTCAGCCACTCAAAAATAATCTGGGAGTAGTCACTAGAATGACACATAGAATGACAGAGATAATTATTGCTCGATTTTCGACTTCTTATGAAGTCAATCCCTACCCTCGCAAAGTACAGTATGCTCGGCTAAGACAAAATGTAAAAGACTTGCTCGATGCCGATCCAAAGCTAAATAATGAAACAGTTTTGCTGAAATATTTCTGCAACCAAGCTGCTAAGAATAACTCGGATTCCTTAGCACTCAGCCATCTACTTGCTTATGTGGATGTTGCTTGCTATTCGGCGGCGAAATCCACTTACGAAGCCTTCCAAACACCGGAGCTGACTTTTGCAGATTATTTGCAAATTGCCAAACTTTATATGGTTGACAGAGCGGTAGAATTGTGCACTAAGTTCGATCGCACCCAAAGCAAAATCGAAACCTATCTCAGTCCTCCTTTGCGCGACGCTATTATGAGCGAAGTGCGTAAAAACCAAGAAACACAAAGGCAAAGTGACTGGGGACTGCTACGGATAACCTCGAAAAAAGGTCTGAAAAGTGCTTTACAAAAATTCGGAATTCGAGATCCTCAATTATCCCGTTGCTTCCTAACTTGGCAAGCTTTTTTAGAAGTTTATGCCCCAGTTAAAGCAGGCAAAAATCAGCGATTACCAGAGCCAACGGCGGAACAATGGGAGGCGATCGCCCAATTTTGCACCGAACAACAATTACCGAATTCTGCAACGCAATTCACAGTGCCGAAAGTCACAGCATTGTTGCAAACTTGTGTTGAGGCGCTGCGAGCATCTACTCACATTCAATTTGATTCCCTGGATGCAGAAAACCCGGAGTTAGAATTAGAAATTAACTATCGATTCGAGGCGGAAGCATGGTATGGAGAGCAAGATGCTGCAAGAGGCGATCGCCTGCAACAGATGACAACTGAATTAGCAAGTGCGATCGTCTCCCTCTCTCGTGACTTTCCTGATGCCAGAAAAATGTTAATCTTGGAACATGGCTTTACTGGATTTAACCAAAGTTACATCGGTAAAGAATTTGGCATCAAGCAATATAAAATTTCGCGACAGTTAACTAGCTACAAAAAATATCTGTTAACAAGTTTGGTGAAGTGGAGTCAAACCCAAGCAAATGTTACCTTCAGTGTAAAAGATGTCGATCGCCTATCAATTCTCCTTGATGAATGGCTGACTTGGTATTGCCAAAACGCGATTCTGTACAAGTTCTTGCAAACCACGTTAAAACTGCATCCAGCCCTGAAGTTGGAAATTACCCTGTTGTGCCGCTACTATGGATGTGAGAGAGTAGACGAAAGAGCGATCGCCCACAATCTTAACATAACACCAACTGAATTGCAAGGAAAATTAGTGCAAGTTAAAACAATTTTGCAAACGCAATTACACAATTGGTTGCACCAAAATCTTGCACTCAAACCCTGTTCTCTCAACGCGATCGATAAGTCATCAGCATTGTTAGTAGAACAATTTTTAGCCAACGCCCCCTACGCCCTTTTAACACTAGAACGGAGATAATTACAATGACATTAACCTTAGCACAATTAAGCCTAGCCTGTCCCCATCAACTCTGGCTAGAGTTTTCCGAAAGCGCACAGGAAATAGCTTTGCCTGTAACCCAAGATTACTCCTATGAAGCAGCACGTCATCGCGCTTTCTTAAATCGGCTAACCCTGGCAGTTTTGTCACCTGAATTTTCAGCCGCATCCGAAACCTCTGTCCAACTTGCATCCTCAGAAAACCTGTGGGAATTTGTGACTGGTTTTGCCTTGAATTTGGGCAAAAGTCGCCTAGTAATCATTCCCAGTGAAACCATCGATACCGATGAATTTTCCGTGCCTCAAGAATGGGTGGATATTCCTGCATTGGCGGCGGATTATTATCTGGCTGTGCAGGTGAATTTGGAGGATGGATGGTTGCGGGTGTGGGGTTTCAGCACCCATCGCAAACTGAAAACTGAGGGAAGGTATGATGCGGGCGATCGCACTTATTGCCTCGACTCAGAAGATATCTTTGAAAACCTGAATACTCTCTGGGTTTCTCAGCAACTTTGTCCTGCCGAGAAAGCCGAAATTCAACCGTTACCGACATTATCTCATAACCAAGTAGAAAGGTTCATAGGTGACTTGGGCAAACCTTCACTTTATTCACCTAGATTGAAGATGCCCTTTGCCCGGTGGGGGGCGCTGTTAGCTGTTGAGGATTTGAGGGAACAGCTTTATAATAGGCGAATTGGGAAGGAATTTGCTCTGCAAAAAGTTGTGAATTTGAGTCAGAGTATTTATTCTAAACTGTGGTTGTTTTTGGATGAATTAGTGGAAGTTTATGGTGTTAATTTGTTAGCAGCTAGAGGGGGAAGTCGAGGAGGAGAAAACGAAGGCGATCGCCCTGCTCAAGCACGGGGTCGAATCATAGATTTAGGAATTCAATTGGTACGTCATCCGGTGGCATTAATTGTTTATTTTAACCCTGAATCAAACAATAAATGGAATATCCTGTTGCAGCTAAGGCCAGGTGGTGGTCAAACTTATTTACCGCCGGAGGTGCAGATGATTGTGTTGGATGCTGGTGAGGTGTTTCTGGAAGCGCGATCTAGAAGTGCTGATAATTGGATACAATTGGAGTTTACTGGTCAGCCTGGGGAGCGTTTTAGTGTTAAAGTGGCTTTAGGCGATGCGAGTATCGTGGAAGATTTCGTGATTTAAAGGATGCGGAAGGTTTACTATGAACTATCAGGAACGAATTACGATCGAACCGGGCAAGCGAAGTGGTAAACCTTGCATTCGCGGAATGCGAATCACTGTTTACGATGTGCTATCTTATCTGGCATCGGGAATGAGTTACCAAGAGATTCTTGATGATTTTCCTTATTTGACTCAAGAGGACATTTTAGCTTGTTTGAGCTATGCAGCCGATCGCGAAAGACAAACATTATTAGTTCAGCTATGAAACTATTGTTTGACTTCAGAAATTGAAGCGATACTGAGAAGGTATATTACTGATATTCAAACCTTGTTTGATGATTCATCGGTGGGAATATTAACCCCCTTTATTTCTTAGTCTGCGGAGGCAGACTTCGTTTTTGTAGTAGCGGTTTCAACCGCCGAATAATAAATTATAAAGGGGGTAAAAAACTAGATTCAATACCAGCAGCGATTATGAGCAAACAACTTCTGGCGATGATCGTAGAATCATCAGTTTTACAAAATAAAATTGGTACGGCAAATATTGTGCTATCGGCTATTATTGTTGGCGCACTTTTTGGATTCACTCAAGCAGGGATGGCGGGCATTCAACACTTCACCTTGCGTTTAATTCTTTGGTGCAATGGATACATACCTTGGAACTATGCGCGTTTCTTAGATTATGCTACCGAACGAAAGTTTTTGCAACGAGTTGGCGGACGCTATCAGTTTATCCATAAGTTATTGCAAGTTCGTTTGGCTGAGAAATAAATTGAGAAAATATGAAGAGGCTTTGTTCAAAAGATTTCATAGACTAAAAGCACTACTGTAATAGCCAGTTAATAGCCCAAGTTTTCAGCTAATTCAACCAAGATAGGTAAACATTTTCTATTCCAGTGTGTTAGTAAAGTTTGATAAGGAATATTTAGTTCTCTAGCAATACTTTTGATTTCACTAGGAAAATTGTCGAGCAGAATTTTTTGCGAAAGTACCTGGCAATTACAATCAGCTCTACCGCGAGGATGAGAATTTTGTAATTTTTCTTCAGGATCTTGCTCAATGTAACGTTTTAATTTTACGGCTAGGGAACGTTGTTCTTGTTGGATTAATCTATCCATTGTGGTAATATCTTGGTCCAGAGCTACGCAATTATCTAATGAAAAAACTTCCCCTTTTACAATATCGCTCGTACTAAAAATTTGGGGTTGCTTATCTCGCTGACGCTTCACGTCATAGCAATCTCGCCTAAGAATCATTATTACCCAGTGAATAAACATTTTTCGGACCTTCCCAGCGTCGGATGGATTTTCGCAATTTACAGATGCCATGTTCAGTCTGTACATTTGTGGAAATTTGTTAATGTTCCGCTTAACATCCCTCATTGTGATCGGGAGAGCTTCATCGTAATAGGGTAGCCAACTAGCGCAATATCTCTTCACTTCTGGAAGTTGATCTATAGCCAATGCTAATACTTCCGCAGCGTTATGAATATCTCGATCTTTTTCTGAATCCTGTAAAGCTTGCTTTATTAGTTGGCACAATGAACTATCATTTATCATAAAAACTCAACTCTGTCAACTATTTTGTGAATTTACGTAAAGAGTGCATGGTTTGGTACTCTGCGATACCCAGAATAAAGTTTCGTTTTACCCTTCACTTTTACCGATATATAAATAGGGGGGAAAGAACATAGCTCTGACCCCACAGTCCAAAGCCCCCAACATCGGTATCCTTCGATCTGCTTTAGAAGAACCAAGTTGGCTAACGAGTGTCGGTGTCCTTCGATCTGCTTGACGGCAACGGCACTTAGTATCACAACAAGTGGCTAGGGCTGGTATCTAACATAATATTTGACCGCATTAAAGCGGCTTGGTTTCATTGTAAATCTTTACAATGAAACCAAGCCGGAATTTCTATATGTAAATTTTTAATAAGACTAAGAATACATAAATACCTGATGTGCTACGTTCTGACATAAGCAGATCGAAGTACACCTGAATTTAGATACCGACATGGGAAAAATTGAAGAAACCGTCCCTTCAGCAGAGGGGCGATCGAGTAAATTGGCAGTTTTGACTCTGGGAGAGCGCAACTGCCGAGGTATTCCAGTAACAGTAAGGATTGGGGAAGAGGGTAGACTTCCTTCAACCGAAATCTCAGGCAAATTACCCACCCGTCGGAAAATTATCGAACGTCTCGATATCTCTCAATCCCTCTATTGCGGTACAAATGTAGGGCGACTGGAAGCAGTAGCGAGTCAAGTGACAAATGTTTCGATAACTGACATATCCGAAAAAAGGCATATTTTGATGAATGACTGGCTAAAGTCAGAGCCATTCCGTCCCATCCGCGAGATGTTATTGGCAAAGTTAGCGCCAGAAGACGAGGTGCGACTCATCATTCAAACGCGAGATATTCAGTTATGGCGATTACCCTGGTATGCCTGGGACTTTTTTGAACGTTACCCCAAAGCACAACTTGCCTTGAGCGCCTCAATGTACGATCGCATTATACCCATCAAAACATCAAGAGAGCGTGTCAAAATTTTGGCAATTTTAGGGAGCGATGCAGGAATTAATCTTGAAAAAGACAGAAAAATCCTTGAGAAATTGCCCAATGCCGAAATTTGTTTTGTGGTAAAGCCTAAGCGAGAAGAGCTAATGGAGCAGTTATGGGAACAGCAGCCCTATGACATCCTCTATTTTGCTGGACATAGCTGCACTGAGGGTGAAAAAGGACGGCTTTATATCAACGAAACCGAAAGCGTTACCATCGGTGACTTAAAGCATCCCCTGCGAAAGGCTATCTCACAAAGTTTGCAATTAGCTATTTTCAACTCTTGCGATGGTTTAGGTTTAGCCCAAGAGTTAGCCTCTTTACATATTCCCCAAGTCATTTTGATGCGAGAACCAGTACCAGATCGTGTAGCTCAAGAATTTTTGAAGTATTTTCTTCAAGCTTTTGCTACTGGCAAACCCCTATATTTGTCAGTCAGGGAAGCACGAGAAAGGTTGACTGGTTTTGAGTATCAATTTTTCCGCGCTAGCTGGTTGCCAATTATCTACCAAAATCTGGCACAATCGCCACCGAATTGGCATCAGCTATGCAGTAGCTAAAAACTAGGTACGATCGCTTTCTACGCCAATAGGTTAGAAAGCGATCGCGCTATCAACTCAACACCAAAGCTCTAATCTATTATCATCAATAACAATCAAATCCATATCAACAACTCCTCAACCCTCCACCAGTATCGGGAAAAATCCGGCAATTGAGAGCCACTACATAAACCTAAACATAAGTCGATCGCTCTCAAATACCAATTGATGAAAAAGTAAATCCTCCCTATCCCAATTACCCGACTGCAAACTCAGTAAATTGACGCACATAAGGAGCTTTAAAAGCTAAAACAATATCTTCCTTGGGAACCCCAGCGGCTACTAACTCATTCGCTATTCCCGCTTCCGTTCTATCCCTCTGAATCCAAAATTTACCATCTTTTATATCGACGTGAATCACACAGCCGTAAACCCGTTTTTGCTCGTCCCAGCCCAAATGAACGACATGATAATGCTCCCGCTCGGTATCAAAAAGTAATTGAACTTCTGTTTCAGTATCCAAGTCATTCCTTGAGTGTTGAGACAGAATTGTTTGGATTAATTGTTTGTAATCTATTCTTTCGATAAAATTATCCCCTCTTGAATAGCATCAAAATAGTCCGCGTAGGCGGACATCTTTGTGTAGAAGCGGTTTCAACCGCCGAGCTAATTTTTTTTCTCTCTCTTAATTCTATCCTGCATAAACTCCTCACCCATTCCCGATAAATAAACAGAAGATGGGAGGTTAGACAATTACTACTCTAACTTCTACCTATATAGACAAACTTATAAAGAGATAGAACTATGACTTTTAATAGTGCAGCTAAAAATAAAACTCAGGCCATGAACGGACAAATAAAAGCCAAAAAAACATCCGAAATAGTGAAGCTGTCTCAGTTGAATACTTCGGTGGCTATGCTCTTTAGTGCTATCTTTCCCATTGGTGGTTACATCTACACGAGACGCTGGCTTTCTTGCCTGGGTTTTCTGTTAGGAGGATTGGCGGTTTTCACCACCGTTTACGCCACTGAACCGGAACAGGATAAAACTAATTCAATGGTATGGACTTTCTGTGCGCTATACGGCTCTACTGTTGCACCGATCGATAATGCTCGTGCGATCGTCCGTGCCCGCAAAAGAGTAAGCCATCTCAAGCTCCATCGCACCAGAATTGTATACTTACAGCGCGATGAGTTTGGGAAGTGGGAGCAAAAGTTGTTGACTACTATTACATGAGCAACGGCTAAAAAAACAGAATACCAAGAGCCCCGACTTCCGGGCCTGAAGTCGGGGCTTTGGGGGATCACGGGAACAACGGTCGAGTGATGGGTGAAGTGGCGATCGCGGCGGATATTCACCATGTTACCAGTGTGGCGGTGAAAATGGCTCTGTCGCTGCTGTTGCCGGAGGATGCTGAGGTGAAGCTTAAAGGTTTCTTGAATCCGGCGATCGATGCGGGATTAAATTATCTCACGCTGTCGATGGTTCCCGATTACTGGTTTTATCCAGGTGTGTTTGGAGATACCCCCGGACGTGTGACCTAAAGGCAGTTTACACGACTTCAACGGACATAGTAGACATAACGGACAAACTCAGATAAAATCAAAAGTATTCTT
>REAP01000064.1 GCA_004294385.1 Oscillatoriales cyanobacterium
TCACTGGTAGGCACGGAGTTAGAGGTTTTTTGTCTGCGTCAAGTACAAATACTTGATTGGGAAGAGTTTTAGACATGGTTGCGTCTGTTCCTAATTAGTGAAGGTTGCCTCGGCATAGTTATTAGGCGGTACTTTCTCCACAGCACTGGCTTTACAAATACGCCGCCTGTTTAACTGCGGAGTTATAGAGCTTGGGGCTGGCACGTACTCCAAGGTATGAACTTTAACGCTTCCTAATAACGAAAGCCTGGACTTACTTAGCTATTTCTGGATTTCTCCAGAAATGTCTAGGATTTTGGTAAGTCAAGATGCCAGTAGGCAATTTGCCTGGTTCGGTTTGAGATCTAAGTCGTTCAGCATTCGATCGACATAGTTTGTATATTTTAACTGGGTTGGGCTGACCGATACTTTTTTGAGAACCCCTATAGTATCTAAAAAACCTTGAGTTCCTTACTATTCATAACTCATGACTCGCAAGTTACAACCCGATTATTGGCATTTTTGCAAATTCCCCGATCGGGCGCAAAACAATTAAGGTTTAATCCTGGCGTAGATTGGTGGCGCGCGATCTCGTTCACCATTCTCAATAAGCCTTGTATGAACAGGCTTTCCGGCCTGTTCCACAAGAAAAGTCACTCTTTGTGGAACAGGCCGGAAAGCCTGTTAATGGCGCAAGATGCCTGTTCCACAAGAAAAGTCACTCTTTGTGGAACAGGCCGGAAAGCCTGTTGCTGACAATGGTGCAAACTGTGATTTTTACCGGATCACAGCTAGAGCACCAGCACCGGCTGAGGCTGCGGCCGAGGAAAGTGCGGTAAAAAACAGCCACCAAGATGCAACTTCTGCCGCTTTGCGAGTTTCTTCTGCTTGTTTTTCCGCTTGTAATTTAATACTTTCCAGGCGGAGTTGTGCTTCTTGCTGTAAGCGTTCAGCTCTTTGCAGAACAGTGTTTCGGCTTTTTTCGATCTGGTCGATCAAGCGGTTCGCGTCTGCTTCAGAAATATCCTCGCGGGAACTAATCAGTGCTACCAAAGTATCACGGTTGAAGTGCAAGAGCCGATCGCGCAAAGCATCAAATCCGGCTTGCGGGTCGTCAAATAACTTACGAACATCCTGCGTGATACCCTCATAATTGAGTTCAGGGCGATCGAGCGAATTCAGATAATCCCGAACCTTTGCCAAAATCCCGTCAATTACCGACTGAATACCCTCCTGGATCTTCTGAATTTGCTGCTGAAATTGGTCGCGCACCGACAAAACTTGATCCACAATACGATTCGCCTCCGCTTCCGAAATATCCTGGCGCTGAGATAGCAAGGAAACTACTGTAGCGCGATCGATATGCGACAGCCGTTCACCCAAACTATAAGCCCCAACTTTCGGATCGTGCAACAACAATTGCAAATCGCGCTTGATGGCTTCAGGATTCAATTCATCCTTGCCCGTATTCCGCAAATAATCCTCTAAAACACCCTGAAAATCTTGCACTTGACTTTGCATCCGCCTTGCCAAACGGCGCGGCGATTTCACAATCGAACCGATCGTATTTTGCACTTGGTCGATAATTTGATTAACTTGTTCCTCAGTCAAATCTTCTCTTTGAGAAAGCAGTTTTACCAAAGTATCGCGGTCAAAGTGCGACAGACGACCTCGCAGCGCCAAAGCTCCTTCTTTCGGATGTTCCATCAATTTAGTCAAATCGCGCTGAATACCTTCAGGATTCAGTTCCGATTTGCCAGTATTTCGCAGATAATCTGCCAGGGCGGTAGTTGTTTCGTCGTACTGTTCCTTAGCTTTGTCAGCGATCTTTTGCGGTGCATTCAGCGCACTGTGCCAAGTTTCTTCAGCGCTGTCGAGGAGTTGATTCACTTGGTCTTCGCTGAGGTCTTTCCGCTGAGATAGCAATTTTACCAAAGTTTCGCGATCGAACTTAGAAGCTCTCGATCTCAGCGCCCACATTCCCGCTTCTGGATTTTCTAACAGGGTTTTGAAATCCCGCTTAATACCTTCGGGATTGAGTTCTGATTTACCCGTAGACTGCAAGTATTCTTGCACTTTTTGCCACTGATTATCGATGCGAACTTTAGCTGCTTCTTGGAGACCTTGAGCATCTGCCAAAACTACATCTTTTGTCCTTTCCAACTCCTTAACAATCTCTTCTACTTCCTGAAAGCCGAAGCTTTCGCGGCCTCGGAGAATTCGCACGAAACTATCCTTATTGTAAGGAGCAAGCCGATCGCGCAACTGTTCGTAAGTAGCATCAGAATCTTCGAGAATTGGCTGGAAATCCTTACCAATAGCTGCTGCTGTCAGTTCCTCTTTTGGCGTCAACTTCAAATAAGTTTCCAATCGCCACTGCAAATCGCGAGATTTTTCTTGTTCCTCCGCAAATATCACAGTGTTTAAAACTCGCTGTCTAATTGCTTCTAATTCATTGGTAATTTCTTTGATTTTGCTTTGAGTAAATACTCCTCTACTGGCCAGAATTTCCGAAAAATTGGACTTGTTGAGTTTTTCTAATTCGCGGCGAACTGTTCCCGGATCGGCGCTAGGATCGTAGATCACTTCTCGAAACTCGCGCTCGATGGTTTGCGGGTTCATTTGCCAGGAATAAGCATTCAGCAAGTAGTTTTCTACGTCGGCGCGAATGGAACTATAAGGTTCTGGTTCGCCTTTGACTTGAGCGGTGATTTTATCAGTTTGCTGGCTAACTTTGTCTTTGGCTGTTTTTAGCTGACCGACTACTTTTTCCACATCAAAGTCAGAAATATCTGTGCGTCCCAATACGATTACCATTAAAGCATTGACTGCCATTGTCGTTGCTTGGGACATCATTGTGGGGTTTTGTCCTTGATTTTGACCGCCCAGATTTCCTAGTGCTTGTTCTACCCTACTTGTCAATTTATCTGAGAGCAATTCTCCCGATTTTGCCGACTTGAAATATTCTACTAATTGGGCGATACCGTCTGTTTGCTGGCCCTGTTTTCCTACTTGTTTCCAAGCGTCTTGGAGTTGGTCTACAATGCGGTTGACATCGCGTTTTGAGAGGTCCGATCGCGAACTGACTAATTCTACGAGGGTTTGGCGATCGAGAGAAGGCAAATTCTCGCCCGCAATAGACTTGAGTTGTGGATCATTGAGCAACTTTTCAAACTCACTCCGCATCCCTTTGATGTCTAATTCCGGCGGTTTCAGGCCTTGGATGTAGTCTTCGACGTTTTCCCGCAGACTTGTAGGGTCGATCGCGCTACCGAGCTCATGACCCACTGCTGCGGCTGCTGCTTTGGCTGTAGCCACCACTTGATTGCTAGCTGCTTTTGCGCCCAGGGCGGCCGCTGCGGTACCGACAATCGCTTGAAAGCCTGATGTGGCGGTATTGACGACGGAACCAATCAGGGAACCAACGGTGGTGGAGCTCACCCACACCAGCATAGAGAAGTAGGTGGCCCACACGACTAAACCGACGATCGCACCTAAACCGGGGCTGCTAATCAAACTCAGTTTAACTGCTAGCAAGCAGGCGAAGAATAGGGCGATCGTAACAGTGATTAGCGTCCAAGTTCCTACCTTTTTACCGATGTGCCGCACTGGGGGGCTATCGCTGTGAGAATGGGAACTCTCATGGGATTGATTTCCCATGTAAGAAAGCCCTGCTGCTACTGATAAGTTGGTTAGCAAGAGTTGGAAGGCGAAAGCCAGCACGACTCCTGCGATTAAGGCGATAAAAAATTGTGGCCCGGAATACAGAAGTGCTGCGTCTTCTGCTGTGTTTAAAGTCCGTTCTGCTGGCACTTGGGCGAGCCAGAGGCTGATATGATAAAGTTGTGAAGTTATTGGCAAGTTTTGATACATAGTATATTCCTCGTTCAGGTGGGGTTTCGCGTAATTGAGTTGTCACGCGCGATCGGCTAATGTATAGTTTCTGTTTTCGGCCCTCAATGCCAAGCATCACCTGATTAACGAGCAAAAGCATCCCCCTACAGTCGGAAGTATATAAATATGTCTGTGGCTAGGTGTCAATTTGGGAATAATTGTGCTATATGAAACTTTACGAGTAGTCAGAAACCGGGTTTTTTACCGAGATACTGAATCAGAGCCTTTAGCTATGGAGGTTTAAATCAGATAAATTTCAACGTGATAAGATTCATAGGGTTCAAAAGCTATTTTATGTTAATCTATAATCTATGAAATTCATCCATTTAAATTCAACATTAATGGTTGTTCCTTCAGGATTTTGAAAATTTGCTCGCGGCTGACTGTTTCACTATTTTCGTCTTCTTTGATAGCATTTTTCATCCCTATATCTTCTAGGGCTTCTGTTAAAATTTCAGAAAATACTTCTTTTTGTTCTTTTAATAACTCAAAAATAGCTGCTTTGAGCAATTCTTTCAGTTTGGTTTCGTCTAGAGTAATTTCAGACATTGCTTTTTTATAACGAATCGCACTATCTTTCTCTATTATAGTAATCAGGAGACGGCAGTGCCGTTTCCCTACAATTCATCTCGGTAATCAGGAGACGGCAGTGCCGTTTCCCTACAATTCATCTCGGTAATCAGGAGACGGCAGTGCCGTTTCCCTACAGTATTATTTTTGGTAGGGACACGGCACTGCCGTGTCCTCTATATCATTCCGGTGCTGGGTAGGGACACGGCATTGCCGTGTCCTCGGTTACTAAGAATCTGCCATCGCCCCCTGAAACAACGCGACTAAATTCTTCGCTTCCACAGCCACATTATGCTGTTTCGCAACCCGCAAAGCTCCCGCCTTACCCATCTGTTCCAACCGTTCTACAGGTGCTTCTAAAGCCTCCTGCATTGCATCAGCCAAGGCCTCTACAGAACCAGCAGGAATCAACCAACCGCAAACTCCAGGCTCCACCAACTCCGGGATACCAGCAACATAGGTGCTAATCACGGGCCTGCTAAGAGCCAAAGCTTCCATAATTACCACGGGTAAACCTTCAGCAAAACTCGGCAAAACCATTGCTCGCGCCGCCAAAATTTGCTGCTGAACTTGAGCGCTATCAGCCCATCCTGTAATTTCTAAATGATTTTGTAGTCCGTATTGGTCGATCGCCTTTTCGATATCCGATCGCAACGGCCCATCACCTACCAATATTAACTTAAACTGCAAACCCAGGCTAGCTAATTTACCCGCAGCTTCGATTAACAGCAAATGACCCTTTTGTTCGCTGAGTCGGCCAATACAAACTAAACGAGGTTCGGAAGTGACCGGAACATAGGGTAAATCCAAAAATGCCGCATCTACACCGCAGTGAATTACATGAATTTTAGACCAAAAAGCCCGATCGCACCACCGATACAACTGACTTTTGCCAAAAGAACTAACCGCCGCCACAAAAGCCGCCCGCTTAATTTTTTCCTCAAAGCCCAGAATTGTAGCTTTGTCGAACTCTTCAGGGCCATGAACCGTGAAACTGTAGGTAGGCCCACCAAGCACACGACACAGCATCGCTACTGTGGTTGAATTTGTCCCAAAGTGCGCGTGAACGTGTTTGATTCCCTGGCTGGAGAACCAGTTTAATAGCACACAAGCTTCTGCAAAGTAAGCGAAGTGAAGTACAATACCGCGATCGGAATGCCAACCTACTTTCAACATTAACCGCAAAGCTTCGACAAATCGAATCGGTCTAGTTAGCGCCACCCGCAACAAACCAGATACTAAACCAAGTATCCCAACTCCTAAGACAATCTTGGTCTTTTCTTGCTCTCTTTTGTCTCCTTCGTCCACAAGTTCCGACTCGCAAGAGCGGATTGAAAAACGGGCAACTTTCAATCCGCAATTCTCTACAGCCCAAATTTCTCTGCGGACAAAACTGTGGCTAACTTTCGGATATTGATTAACTAAATAAGCAATTGTCATTGGTCGCCTGAAAATGCTGTGGTTAAACTTAAATGATTCTAGCCTGTCATCGGTTCCCATGCTTAATTATCCAAATATAAGCACAATTTTGAATTTTTGACAGTCAACTATCAACTGTCAACTGTCAACTATCAACTGTCAACTGTCAACTGTCAACTGTCAACTGTCAACTCTAGATTGCTTAGCGATCAAAAAAAGGCATTTTATAAGAACCTAATTTTTGTTCTACAATCAATCTGAAAAAAGGTATAGCATCTACCAAATATCTTCTCCACAACCTTTTAGGTTCGCTTAACAGTCGGTAAGCCCATTCTATACCGACTTCGCTCATCCATTTTGGAGACCTTGCTTTGCAGCCAGCTTCAAAATCAATTGTTGCACCTATTGCCAAGAAAACTTTGATATGTGTCAGTTTGTGCCTATATTTAACCAACCATTTTTCTTGCTTAGGTGCGCCCACCCCGATCGCTAATACTGTAGCCTTTGATTGATTAATGATGTCAATTATTTTTTCACACTCTTCTTCATTTTTTTCAAATCCAAAGGAAGGAGAATATGCTGCAACTACTATTTCTCGACCAATTCTTTGGTTGATTTTTTTCTGAGCTTGAATCGCAACTCCTTCCGCCGCTCCTAGTAAGAAAATTTTAGTATCTTCATTTTCCTTGTGATAGATATAAAATGCCGGAAACAAGTCAGAACCAGAAATCTTTTCTCGGATAGGAGTACCCAAAAATCTGGAAGCATACATCAATATTTGACTGTCGCAGACTCTGTAATCACAGCTATTATAAGCTTCATAAAAGTCTCGGTCGTGTTGCAATTTAATTAAATGGTCTACATTAGGCGTAAATACCACACCGCCTCCGTCTTCTAGCCTCTCGAACAGCTCTGTTATTGAAAAATTATCAACAGGCACGTTCAATAAGTTAACAACTTTCATCTTTGATCAACCTCAAGTTTTTATACTGTAAGAGTCACGCTACAAATTCGTGTTTGCACTACTTAGGTGCTTTGGTGAATCAGCTTCTTTCAGTATATCCTATTCATCCTACCCGTTCAATACTTAATTTTAATTTTGTGATAATTATTTCCTTCACAGCAAAGAATCTTTAAAGTGTTGACTGTTGACTGTTAACCGTCAATATTGTTCCGGTGCAAACGGAATTGATATTACATAGTTATCATAAAATTGATGATTTTCAACCTTGTTTCCAATCCATGTAAATCACATTGATTTTTGTGGATTCAAAGACGGTCTAGTTTGCGGTAAACTGGTTTTCTTTGCCTTCAGACTTTCTGGAGCTTTTAGTACCAGACCAGATATACCTCCAGCAATGAGCGTAAAAATTGGGTTAGTCATAGCGTTCAAAACACAGTCAAATGTATACATAGTTAAAGCTACTCCCAGTACCGCCGCTGGCGCGACTTTTGGGTTAGACCAGGTTCTGGCTGGATATTTGAAACAGAAGGCGATCGCAGGAATTAACAGAGAAGCAAATAAACTGATTAAACCTACTACACCATTCACGCCAAATGCAATAATCCACAAGCTGTCGGTGACAGATACATCATCACCATACTCATTATACACGCGATTTCCGCCCGAATCCCCCCAGCCAAAAAGAAATTGTAGTCGCGCTTTGTTGCCCAATATCTCTTCATTTTGAAATCTGAACGCCAGAGAAGATGCTCGTTCTTCACCAAATAATTGAGTCATGAAGCTAATAACTTCGGCGCTCGAAAATTGACCTGATGCTGCTAGATACAGATAAAATACGATATATCCAATAATAATCAACAATGGCAAAGATGTTTTAAACTGTTTGGCGCAGAATAATACGAGCAGTGCCATTGCAAATAAACTATAAGCACCTGTAGAACGACACAAGAAAAAAGCGATAATTAATACAATTACCAAAGTCTTCATATTGCGGCCCTGAAACTTCTTGAGCGCCCCGGTTTGCCACAACCAAAATCCGACTAAAGCAGCGGTCATCATCCATAGCCCCACCATCAAACCATGCTGCATGAATACTACAGGTCTCCACCCACCCATACGCCTAGCCTGACCCCAGTCCTCAAAGGCGTTGACGCCGTAAACCATCTGGTGCAGAATTGGGCCCCTAACCCCTTCAATCATCGTAAAAGGAATGTAGGCTAACCCACCTGCAAAAATGCCGATCGCTAACTGTCGCAGCCCATCTAAACTATTGAGATACAATCTTCCTAAAAGATAAGGCATCCCCCAAGTAACGATTTGGTTTAAAGTTGGAGATAGCGGGCTGCCGCCATTAGTAATTTGCGAAGCAATGGGGCATAAACAGCAAATTAGGATTGGCACGTCTATCCAACCAGGCTTAAAAGATGTGAACCGCGCAGTATCGTAAACAAGAGTACCCAGCAAAACACCGTAGCAAGCTGCTGACATCTTGGTATATGGTGGCAATCCAGGGATGCTCAAAGCAACTTGTGGTAAAAACTGCCACGCTACAATCATACTGATGATCAGGGCTCGCTTGGTGGGAAACCTCACAAACAGGTATAAAACGATTGGAATCCAGCCGTACATAATAATTGGAATCAATGCGGCCATAGGCTTTGTTTGGCAATAGAATTGGAATACTTCTAAATAATCAAGACTAATTAGTTGAAAAACCTAAATCGAGACTAAACTCTACAGCTAACTTTGAGGGGGTTTGTACCCCCTTTCCAGGGCGAATTTTACGAGCTGAGCCCGATTTTCTATCTGTAACTTGCTGAAAATGCTGCCCAAATGAGCTTGGACAGTTCTGGGGCTAATAAACAGTCGATGGCTAATTTGTTTGTTCGTGTAGCCCTGAATAACTTCCCAAAAAACTCTTTCCTCTGCTGGGGTTAAAGGCAAAGGTGCTGGTGGCGCTACTGGCAGAATTTTTGGTTCCACCGTCAGTGCGGTAGAATTTTGCAGGAGTCGGACAATTTCGGCATGAATGCGGTGAGAGCGTTCTAACTGCCCTTTGACCTTAGCTAATATTTCTTCAGACTGAAAAGGTTTGACTAAATAATCATCAGCTCCGATCGAATGACCTTCAACTTTTGATTCTATCTCGCCTTGACCTGACAAAAATATAAACGGCATCAACTGTCCCAAACGGGTATTTCGCAAGCGGCGACAAAACTCAAAGCCGTCCATTTCGGGCATCATGACATCAGAAATCACCAAGTCTGGGGGGTCACTTTCAAAAATCGAGAGTGCTTCAATGCCAGAAGTGGCGGATTGAACCCGGTATCCTTGGCTTTCCAAGTACATTGCTAAGACTGTTTGACAGTCTGCTTCATCGTCAACAACTAATATTCTTTCCATGCCAGAGTTGCACCAAGTCGTGTTGACAGTTATTGCAACTGTAACTCGTGAATCTCAAATCTCAAATCTAAAATCTCAAATCGGCTGACATTGGGAGGTTTTTAGATTTTTCTCGATCGGAAAGAGGTGCAAAAGAGATCATCTGACTAGATACTGTCGCCAGTGGCGACTCGAACGAATGCTGGTGTGTTACCAACAAATTTTCAAATATTGGTGCTGGTTGGGGACGACTGAACAGGTATCCTTGCATGATGTCGCACTGGTGCTTCTTCAAAAAAGCTAGTTCGGCTTCTGTTTCTACTCCTTCAGCAATGACGGTCATGTTTAGACTGTGACCGAGTAAAATCACAGCAGTAGTGATAGCAGCATTTTGAGCATCTTCGTTGGCGTTGCGGACAAAAATGCGATCGATCTTTAAGCTGTCAAAAGCAAATTGCTTGAGATACCCTAAAGTAGCATAGCCGGTACCGAAGTCGTCAACAGCAATCCGAATGCCTAGAGCTTTGAGTTCATTGAGAGTAGCGCCTGCGACAGTAGCATTTTCGACCAAAGCACTTTCGGTCATTTCTAGCTCTAAATTGGAAGGATCCAAACCAGTAGTTTCGAGGATTTGGACGATTCGCGCCTTGAGTTGGGGGTCTGACAACTGTCGCGCGGACAAATTTACTGATATCCTGAAGGGCGAAAACCCAGCTTCTAGCCAACTAGCGGCTTGAGCGCAAGCTGAAAGCAGTACCCATTCTCCAATCTGAATAATTAAGCCTGTTTGTTCTGCGAGGGGAATAAATTCCATTGGAGAAATTATACCTCGATCGGGATTTTGCCAGCGTACCAAAGCTTCTGCACCGATAATTTGTCCGGTGGCAATATCTACTTGAGGCTGATAGTATACCTGAAACTCACCTTGTGCCAAAGCGCGACGCAACAAAGCTTCCAAAGCCAATTTTTCAGGACAGACAGGCTTGAGGGTGGTTGAGTCGTTTACTAAATCGTTGAGTCTGGCTTCTGCTTGCTGGAGTGCGACAGTCAAGGGTTGAGTAATACTATGTCGTTTCCAGACGCGAGAGGAAATCGCTCCCAGTAATTCTGCTTTAGTGAAGGGCTTGGTCAAATAGTCATCTCCCCCCAATTCCATCCCTCGGCGAAAATCCGCTTTGGCACCTTGAGCCGTGAGAAAAATAAATGGAATTGTCGCAGCTAGGGAGTTTTGGCGTAGAGTCCGCAACACCTCATAACCATCGAGTTCCGGCATCTGCACATCGCACAAAATTAAATCGGGAATTTCCGAAAGTGCCATCTGGACGCCTACTCGACCATTTTGGGCGACAATGACCCGATAGTTTTGAGATTCCAGGAGTTGCACAAGAGTTTCCCGGATTAATTCGTCGTCTTCAATGACCAAAATTTTGAGCATGATACTTATATAACAGATGGCACTATATATACTGAAGCTGACTAACACTAGCATAGTAAAATTATCGACTGGCTGATTAGGCCAATTAGCCAATATATGATTAGCCATTTAGCTAATCATATTACTTGAGGTGGCTAGTCACAGTAGAGCGATGGGCGATCAGTGCGATCGCGCCTACCATGATTTTATGCTCTTGCACCTGAATTCGAGCGTGCAGAGTTTCTGCGGTATCATCGGGCAATATGGGTACTGCTGCTTGCATTAAAATTGGGCCACTGTCAACTTCTAAATGGGCGATATGCACTGTACATCCAGTGATTTTTACTTTGGCTGCAAGGGCTTGTTCAACGGATCTAATTCCTGGGAAACTAGGTAGTAAACTGGGATGAATGTTAATAACTTGGTCGGGGAAAGCATCGAGTAAAACTTGGGTAACTATTCGCATCCAGCCTGCCATGATTACCCATTTGACATCGTATTCTTGGAATGTTTTGACAATTTGTGTGTCTAATTCTTCGCGTTTTTTGTGGTCGCGGTGATTGAGCAAGATTGAGGGAATTCCGTATTTCTCGGCTCGTGCTGCGGCTTTGGCTCCGGGGTTGTTGTAAATTAATACTTGGACTTGAGCGTTGAGCTGTTGGTTTTGGATGGCTTGGGCAATCACTTCAAAGTTACTGCCACTTCCTGATGCTAGAATTCCTAGTTTTAATGGATCGCTAATATCAGTATTTTTTGCGGTTTTGGCGGTAGGAATTGCGGGAACAATCAAACAATCTCTGGAATTAGTATTTGCTGCTATCATATTTTTTTAACCGTTACATCAAGGAGGAAGTAATATTGTTTACGATTGGATCGGAATGATTTAACCGCAGAGAACGCAGAGGACACAGAGTTAGAGAATAGAGAATTATACCACCTACAGCGAGTGCTCTGGTCGATCGGCAAAAAAATCATCCCTGAGAATGGAATAAATTTTGAGATCCCAATATCCATCTTTGACAAATAGCTGCTGTCGCAATATTCCTTCTAATTGCATCCCTACTTTTTCCATGACGCGGGCGGAAGCAAGATTGTTGACTTCACATTTTGCCTCAATTCTATTCAACATCATTTCCCGAAATCCGAATTCTACAATTGCATTGACAGCCTCACTGGTGTATCCTTGATTCCAATATTTGCTCCCAAGCGCGTATCCAATTTCAGCACGACTATTTATCATACTCCATCCGACATATCCACAAGTGCCGATAAATTTTTTCTCGGCTTTATGAACTATTCCCCAATCTACAAGTTCTCGTTTTTTGTACATTTTTAGCAGGGATTTTATAAAATATTTAGTGTCTTCGATGGAGGTATGAGTTGACCAGGTTGTGTATTCTGATACTTGGGGATCTGAGCCATACTCAAACATATCGCTGGCATCGTTTAAAGTGATTTTTCTGAGCAGCAGTCTCTCAGTTTCTATAGTGGGTAAATTTGATAGTATATCTAGAGGCTGCATTTTGAGATTGAGCTGTATTATGGTAAACTTTAAGACTAAAAGATAAATTTTACAAGCTAATGGTTCCGATTAAATCTGGGCGTTTTAACTGGTTGGACAATCCTGCGATCGCAGCTTGGACTTTTTTGGCCCCAGCTTTGTTGTTTTTGGGTACTTTTTTGATTTACCCGATCGCCTATTTATTCTACCTCAGCTTTACCAGTGGCAGTTTTACGCGATCGGGAATACATTTTATCGGCTTGAAAAATTATTGGCGTTTAGTCACTAACCCGGATTTCTGGCAAGTCCTTCAAAATACCATTTATTTTGCTACTTTTACGGTCATTCCCAGTATAGTCATTCCTTTGGGTTTGGCAGTTTTGCTAAATCGCTCGTTTGCTTGGCGAGGAATTCTCCGCACTGCCTATTTTGTGCCTTCGATTACGTCGCTAGTGGCGGTTGGCTTGGGTTGGCGGTGGCTGTTTCAAGCTGATGGCCCGGTGAATGGGCTATTGATCGCGATCGGCTTAAATCCGATACCTTGGCTCAGTAGCACAGTTTGGGCAATGCCAGTCATCATTCTGCTGAGTATTTGGAAACAATTAGGCTTTAATATGGTAGTATTTTTGGCAGGATTGCAGGCAATTCCGGTCAATCGCTACGAAGCTGCTGAATTGGATGGGGCTGATGCTTGGCAACAATTTTGGTACATTACTTTACCGGGTTTGCGATCGACTTTGGTGTTTGCTACTGTCACTACTGCTATTTTTACGCTGCGAAGTTTTGAGCAAGTTTATGTGATCACTGGCGGCGGCCCTTTGAATTCTACTAATCTGCTAGTTTATTATATTTACGATCAGGCTTTTTCACAATTTGATTTTGGTTATGCAGCAGCAGCGGCTACTTTGTTGATGGCTGTGGCTTTGGGATTGGTTTATTTGCAACTAAAGGTTTGGGGGGAAGATTCTTGAGTTGGCTGGGGGCGGGTTTATTGAGATTGTTGAGATTTACGGTTGGGTGAGTGAGGGCGGGTTTATTGAGGTTGTTGATACTTGTTAGATATTTTTGGTGAACCCGCCCCTACATAATTATTGACATTGGTGAACCCGCCCCTACATAATTATTGACATTAGTGGAGGCGGGTTTGTTTGAATTTCGGGAACAGCAGAGGAATACTAAAATTCAGGTTGCAGAACTATTCAATGATATGGAAATAGTAGGCTGCAACTAGAAAATTGATACCTAGTAGTACCAAAAACCACGCCATCCGAAAGGTGTAAGGTGGCTTGCCCGTTTTCATGACGGATTCGGATTTTAATTGATTCTTCGCTATCTCTGCCATAAGTCAAACTCCTAATAAATATGTGACTGTATTTACCACAAATAGCAGAGAGCGTCGCACATTGGCATTCTCTAGGGTTACTTTTTGTAACTTTGAATCTGTACCGATCGAGATTAGTTTCAATCGCTCTCTCCGGCGTGGTAGGAACTGCGGACGAGAGGGCCCGATCGCACTTGCTGAAAACCCATCTCCCTGGCTATCCCCCCCAAATGGTCAAATTCAGCGGGAGTCCAGTATTTTCGCACGGGGAGGTGTTCTAGAGATGGTCTCATGTATTGACCGAGGGTGAGTCGATCGCACTTCGCATCCCGCAAATCGGCCATCGCTTCGACTATTTCAGCTTCGGTTTCCCCGTGGCCCAACATCAAACCGGATTTGGTGGGAATGCTGGGGTCAAATTGCTTGACAATGCGGAGAACGTCGATCGAGCGATCGTACTTGGCTCCCCTCCGCACAACCCCTTGCAACCTGCGTACTGTCTCAATATTGTGGTTGTAACAAGCTGGTTTAGCGGCTACGACTGTCTGGATTCGCGATCGTTGCAATTCATCTAGGGGGAGGGCGGGCACGGGGAGGGCGGGCACGGGGGCACCGCCCCTACTGGTTTGGGTGTCGGGTACGGGGAGGGCGGGCACGGGGAGGGCGGGCACGGGGGCACCGCCCCTACTGGTTTGGTCGGTGGAAACCACACCTCCCCAAAAATCTGGTGTTAGTACCTCAATTTGAGTATGCGGGTTGAGAAGGCGGATTTGGGCGATCGTGATGGCAAACCAACCAGCACCACCATCGGGTAAATCGTCCCTGGCCACCGAAGTCAGCACGGCATAGCGCAAACCCAGCAGACTTACTGCTTCGGCTACTTTTTGCGGTTCTTCGGGGTCGAGGGGCATGGGAGAATGACCTTTATCTACTTGACAAAATGCACAGGCGCGGGTACAAGTTGGGCCCATTAACAAAAAAGTTGCGGTTTTTTGGGCATAACATTCTGCGCGGTTGGGGCATCTGCCTTCCTCGCAAATTGTGTGAATTTGCCGCTGTTTAATGATTTTTTGGACTTCGGAGAGTTCGCTAGCTTTGCCGATGGGGCGACGCAGCCACTCTGGCATCTGCTCAATTTCAGCACGCATTTGGGAGGCAATTGATTTGGCTGCGGGAGTTTGAGGGGTTTGGAGTGGCATACAATTAAGTGCGATCGCGGTTAATACTTTCGATCGTATCTGAAATCAAACTCTCTGAACTTTTGGGAATCATACCTGCCGTTAACCCCAAAAAATTAAAATCGTCCCTACTTGTAGTAAAAGCTAAAGTGTTGGGTAGGTCTTATGGAACGGTAAAATTCTGTTAGATATATACTAAAGATTGCAAATCATCACCGAAAGGCGAGCGGGAAGCCCCGCCTTTCAAGGTCGGGGAGGAACGCGACTGCAACTTCAGTCGCTGATATCTTTCTCAAGAATCAATCTTTTGATATCCGCGTCAAGAATCCCCGTCTATGAAAGGGCTGGGGAGTATCAATCATTCATTACTGAAGGAGTCCGTCGTGGCTGGTCAAAAAATCTTAGTCATCGATGACAGTAAAGTCATCCGCGTCCGAGTCCGAGAGATGTTACCCCAAGGTAACTTTGAAGTTCTAGAAGCAAAAGATGGGGAAGAAGGATTAAAGCTGATTCGTCAAGCTCGTCCCAGTCTAATTATGTTAGATTTCCTACTGCCCAAGGTTAGTGGTTGGGAAGTGTATCAAAAAGTTCAAGCCCATCCCGAACTTTCCAAGATACCCTTGGTAATCATGTCTGGGCGGGAAGAAGAGGTAATGGAGAAAATTCCTAAACCCTTTGAGAAGCATTTTTTTGCGTTTATTGCCAAACCCTTTGAGAAAAAACAACTCACTGAGGCGATTAAATCAGCGATGGTATTGGCTAAAAAGAAACCAGTACCAGAAGCCCCTGCTACCGCTGCTGCACCCGCATCTGGATCTGGTGGCACCGCTGAACTTCAGGCGATGACCCAGAAAATGGTGAAAATGCAGGCGGAAATTGATGCACTCAAGAAACAAATGACTCAGGTGATTACGATCATCAAGCAAATGAAAGCGGCGAAATAATCCTGCTTTGTGAAGGCGGAAGCCAAAAGTCACACCTTGAAACTTGATATTGCGTCTAAAGGTGTTTTCTTTGTTCCACAATCTTGTGGTATGTGGTTGAAGCGATCGCGATATGCAACTGGTTTTCACCCCGGTGAGAATATGAATTAACAGTTGAAAATCAAAACAGGGAGGAAAATATTCTTAATATTTAACTGAGCATTTTTATTTGCCGATCCTCCCGCACTCAACTATCAACTCCTCAGTCTCATTTTTTGTTCATGACTAACGACTATTCCGATTTTTTGCCTCAACTACGTGCCTCAACTGAGCAATTGTTGAAAAGATTAGACTGTTTCGATCAAGCACAGGTATTGGCGATCGGAGATTTGACCTTGGACGAGTTTGTTACCGGACAAGTAGAGCGAATTTCCCGCGAAGCACCTGTGTTGATTTTGCGCTACGAAAATACTCGGCAAGTACCGGGAGGTGGCGCAAATGCTGTCTATAATTTAGCCAAAATGGGAGGCAAAGTAAAAGTTGCTGGTTTGGTGGGAAAAGATGACCAAGGAAAGGCTTTGTGCGGTATTTTTGAGGCTGCGGGAATTGATACGGCGGGCATTTTCGTGGATTCGCAGCGTCCCACTGTCACGAAAACGCGCATTTCTGGACACGCGCGGCAGTCGGTGACTCAGCAAATTGTCAGAGTCGATCGCAAATCGGACGAGTTGCCGGATTTGGATTTGCAGTTACAATTAGCAGATTATATCCGGCAGCAAATACCGATGGTAGATGCGGTGGTTTGTTCGGACTACGGCGATGGAGTTTTGACTAATTTGGCGATCGAATCGGCGGTGGTTCGTGGTAAAACAATTGTGGATGCTCAAACAAATTTGCAGCGATATTCTGGAGCAATGTTGTTTACTCCGAACTTGCCAGAAGCTGAACAAGCAGTAGGATATGCTATTAATAACTCTCAAACTTTAATGCAAGCAGGACGAGATTTATTGAATTTAACTCAAGCTCAAAAAATCCTGATTACTCGTGGCGATGAAGGAATGAGTTTATTTGAAAAATTGAATGGGGAAACCATCAAAAATTCACCACCGACCACATCTATTTGCGAAGATGGGGAGTTTTCTATTGAACGTTGGGATATTCCGCCTTTTAATAAGACTGATGTATTTGATGTCACTGGTGCTGGAGATACAGTGGTAGCAGCTATGACTTTAGCTTTGTGCGTAGGTGCATCTGGTTGGGAAGCGGCGGTTTTGGGGAATTTGGCGGCTAGTATTGTGGTGCGTCAATTCGGTACGGCGACGACGACTGTAGAGGAAATGAAAGAAGCTTTGGAAGCGATGATTGCACTCTAATGGACTAGCTTGAAAATATTAAACCCAGAGTCCCAAATTCTTAAAGAGTTTGGAATTCTGGGTGTTTTGTTAATTTTAAATTGAAACGGAGAGGGTGGGATTTGAACCCACGTTGAAGTTGCCCCCAAAGTAGTTTTCGAGACTACCGCATTCAACCGCTCTGCCACCTCTCCAATTGGTTGGCTATTTTATAATAATTGCACAATGTTAGCTAAAAAGCAACCTTAAATTTTTAGTTGCAGTCACATCTTGACCGATGATCAAAAACAGGCAAGATGCCTGTTCCACAAATGCCCATCTCTACAAAAAAGAAGTCTGGTTTTCTTCCGACTCCAGCGTGGTCTTAAATCCCCCCGCTGGTGTCCACTGGAGCGCCCCGTCGCGTCCCGTCCAGAAAATTTGAGTTTTGGTCTTTTGAAGTTGTACTGCGGTTTCTGGGTCGATTTCGTCAGCAGAGGCGATCGCCACTTTTGGCCCAACCGCTGTCAATAACTCCGGTATCAGGGTTTTCCCCGACCACCACAGCACTTGAGCTTGCTTCAAAATTCCCGTTGCTACTAATTTTTTTTGGGCTTCTGGTGCGATTTCACCAAGCATCAACCAAGTTCGATCGCCCACCACCAATTCTACCACCGGGATTTCCGCATTCACAAACTGCAACTGCACAGAGCCCAGATTAATTGTGCTGTTAGTTTCTAAAGGAAAGTAAACTCCTTGGCGAGACTGCACCGTTGTCATCAATTCCTGACGACTGCCAGAGTTGATTTGTGTGGGAGGATTGTTATCATAAAATGCTTTTATTGGTAAGCGTTCTAATAATTGGCCCCAACCTGCGTTTAAACCTAAATGAGGATGAGTGGCGATCGCACTATTCACAGAATTGACTCCTTGCTGCTGCAAAAAAGGCAATACTATAAACCTGACTGTATTTTCATCACCACTATTAATTAGTGCTACTTTTCCCCGCTCTTGAATTACCAAAACAGGTTCTCTCGGTGTCGCCAGCAAAGTAACTTGAAATAAAGATGCCTGACTGTGCCAAGCTGGCAAAACGATGATCCCAATTCCCGCCATCAGCGCCAGCGGTAAAATCCAAGCCGAAGACACCCGTAGCGCAATAACTCGGCTTTTCCCTTTCTTCCCTTTTCCCTCGGACTTTTTCCTTCTATCCGTTACATCCGTTAAATCCGCTACAGCATCCGTTGCCGAACTTCCCCCCACCCAAACCCAGCAAATTAAACTATAAAGTGCGATTAGCTGAAACTCAGATACAGTGCCGACAGCTACCGAATTACCGGGTAACTGGGAGAAATATTGTGCGATCGCAATTAACCACTTTGCGGGATAGTCTAGCAGTTGCGCCAAACCACTGCCAGCGAGGGGAAAAATCAATCCAGCTAAAGCACTAATCATTCCCCCAATACTCAAAATCCAGAGTAAAGGAGCGGCAATAATGTTGACAAAAATGCTGTAAGGAGATACCACACTAAAAACATAAAGTAGCAGTGGCAATACCCAAATTGAAGCAGCAATCGGAACAACAAAAATAGAAGCGATTGCCGGGGGCATCCAGTCCAACTTTGCCATCAGTGGCGGCGATGTAACTATCAATCCCAAAGTTGCCAAAAAACTTAGTTGAAAACCTAAATCCCAAATCCATAAAGGGTTAACTAGCAGTAAAATAATCGCAGCGATTAACAGCAATGCCAGTGGCTTAACTTCTCGCTTCAATACCAAAGCAAATAGCGTTCCAAATCCCATTAAAGCTGCACGACAGACTGAAGCTTCAAAGCCAGTTAATCCCACGAGCAAAAATAAAGCACCGACTCCAAAACTGAATTGTAACTGCTTGGAAAAACCTCTGGTTAAAGCTAGAACTAAAGCTAAAACCATAGAAACTTGAGTACCCGAAGCTGCGATCGCATGAGCTAATCCAACTTGCACAAAATAGTCGCGGATGTAGTAAGGTAGGTCTACTGCTTGTTTGCCCAGGGCGATCGCGCTAATTAACGGCCCTTCAGGAACATTTAAGTATAGTAGTTGCGATCGGACAATCCGCTGTCGCATCGCTTGAATTTTCGATAGGGGCATTCCGCTTGACTCCGAGAAGGCAGCAGCTTGGTTGTCACCTCGATTCACATCGGCGATCGCGTTTTTTGTCCTCCAGTCAATTTGTCGCCCATTCAGCCCCGCAAAAGCCCCCGATCTGGCTAAATATGCAGCAAAATCAAAAGCCCCCGGATTCGAGGGCGGCTGCGGTTTGTACAAAGATCCCACCACGGCGATTGTATTGTCTTCATACAAGCCTGTTGCTTGCAATAAAGGTACTGTGACGTAAAGTTGACCGGATACTTCGCGATTGACTACTACTCCTCCCTCACCGCCATTGATTTCGCTAACTAGATTGGTGTCTAGCCAAAATTGCGATCGGCCCGATCGAGTCAACCGTGGTGTACTGACAACTCTACCGCGTACTGTCACCGCTATTTCTTGAGTATTGCCCCCAGCCGGAATCAATTTGCTGATGTCATTAATTGCTGGTATGGGCGATCGCATTTGAAAATAAAAGCTAGCCAAAAATCCCGTCAAACCTGCGAGGAACCATACCCATTTCGACCTCGGCAGCATTTGATAAAAACTCAATTCTTCTGTTTTTTCTAAGGAAGAATCAGTGGGATTTTTGGGAGTTCTGCTGCGTCTTTTTTTAGTATTTTGGACAGCATTTCGAGTCAGTTTTCGCAAAAACTTCGGTAGTGCGATCGCGCTAACAACTCCCAAGGAAAGTATACCGTAACGTCCCCAAGAAACTGCTGTAGAAATCAATCCCAAAATGTAGGCAAGACAGAAAATTACACCGGTTGTTTGATTCATCAAAACCTAAAACATGATAGCTATTGAATCCCCGACTTATTGCAAAAGTAAGGACACGGCACTGCCCAAGGAGTGTCAACTTAAGCTGTCAGCCCGCCCCGTGTCCGTTAGTGAGCCCACGAGTCCGACAGAAGTCTCAACCCCTGTCTAATAGCAAAAGTCCTATCGGTTGTACCTTAAGTTGACACCAATGGGCACGCTTGAGTGTCCCTACCGCCGTGTCCTTACAGGTATTCTGTTAAATAGACAAGCCTAATTTTAAGCCGAAAGCCGCATGAAGTATCATCAGTGCTAGTGCTGTCGTCCCCAAATAAGCGTGAACCGCCCGCAGTGCTAGTTTGTCGCCCCCAAAACCAGTTAGCGAAATCAAGCTATTAGCTGTCAACAATACAATGATTGTCGAACCAGTCCAAAAATGAGGGCTTTCCATCACAGGCTGATGCTGCATCACCAGGGACAACAAGCCGCCAGTATAGCCCAAAGCTATGAACAAAAACATTAAGGGAGCAATTTTGCGGTGATCTAAGCGATTTTTGATTGCCACATCTTTATCGGCAGCCAAACGTCCTTGCCATCCTGTATAACCGACAAAACTGCCCATCGCCACAACCACAATTCCCATCATCGCAGGGTGTCCCCAATGGGTGATTGGTTCGGGAATTCCTAGGCTGCGGAATTGATTAGCTATCGGTTCTAGAATTTCACTTAAGTTTGCCATGTCTCTATTTCGCGATCGATATTTTTGGAGTAATTATTAAAATATTATAGAGGATTTGATATATCAACAGCATATACTTTCAGAAAATTTGGCCGGCTAATGTCGGCTGTGAGATTTTGATAGAATACCTGCTGTTTCAAATTAATTAGGTAGAAGATACAAGCTAGAGTTTAAGTCCCCCGAAAATAAATTTAGGGGCTTCAAAATCTAACATCTTTTTTGACTTCGATCAATAAAATTGGGGCATTTTACTCTCTAATTTTGCGATCGACTGATGTCAATAAGACTCCAGGTTCCAAGTGTTAGGCCCAATTGGATCAAGTATGCCGTCTGCTTGGGCGGACGAGAGCTTCTGTAGCATCAGACTGAGCGTCTGAACGCACTTTGGAGTCACCGAAAGTAATCTTGTCTGTTTGTAGCAGGCAAGTATCGACTTTCAAGCGTCGTCTCCCTCGGAACCTTAAAATCGCTAGACTCTCTGCACCGTAGCCAAAGTCGCTTCCGAAGGTTGGATATGGTACTTTACAAGATTTGCCAGTTCTTGTAACTGACTAATGGCTTCTGCACCTTCAAGTTTCATCAGTTCGCGATCGTCCCGCATTTCAGTCCAAGTGATACCGTAATCGGACACTAAAAATCGAATTAGATGGTTGTCCGTCAAACTGACCATAAATGAGGCACTGTTCATCTGACCCCCGCAAGTGTAGCAGGAAGCCAGATAACCCCGATGCTCTAGCACGATCGCCAAAGCTTGGAGGTTCATTACCAAATCTTGGACGAATTTACGGTGTTGTTCTGCAAGTCTCAGAAACACAGTTTTTCTCCTTATCACCACGCCGTGTATTTTAAACCTAATTTCATAATTTCTTAATAATTAGGCCTCTAGGTGCTGGTACAATATACGTTCAGTATGCTAGAAAAAAATCGAAATAGCGACCTCTTCAGCCCACTGTTACTAGATTAACCGAGTTGTGCGATCGACGGAGTATCAGCAACGACATTCAGGCCAAACACTCTGCTACAGAGAGCTCAAGCCACAAAATTCGCCTTCTGTCATGGGTGATTCAGCCCTTGGATCACCCAAAGATACAAATAACTAATGATAGTTATCCAGTTAGTTAAGTAGAAGATTTCAATCACCCTGGGGATACTCATCCCAAAGAGTCGTCGTCTGTCGCAAGCTCCGAAAGTCCCCATTTCCCAGAATCAAATGATCCAGCAGCGGAATGCACAAACACTGCGCCCCAGCCAGCAATTGTCTCGTCAAAGCAATATCCTCCGGGCTCGGATCCAGATTTCCCGACGGGTGATTGTGCGAAATAATCGCCCTTGTCGCTCCTTGACGAATTACTTCCCGAAAAATATCCCTAGGATGAGCTAAAGTCTCCGTAGCAGTGCCGATCGTAATTACCTGAGTTCCCAGCAGCCGATTTTTCACATCCAGCAACACCACAGCAAAACGTTCCTGAGACTGCCACATCAAATCCTGGCTCAAAGCATCCGCAGCCGATTGGGGAGAGTCAACCACAGCCAAATCCGGTGGCCGCGACTGAAACACCCGCTTCCCCAACTCCACCGCAGCCAAAATCCCAGTCGCCTTAGCAGGCCCAATCCCGTGAATCTGGGTCAATTCCTGCACGCTAATATCTCGGAGCACACCCAGAGGATCGCGCTGGTGCTGGCTCAACTGATTTAAAATATATTGTCCCAACCCCACAGCCGAAAGCTTACCCTTTCCCTGCCCAGTACCGAGCAGAATCGCAATCAGTTCCGCAGTCGCCAAGCTTTTCGGGCCGCCCGCCATCAATCGCTCCCGTGGCCGTTCACTCGTCGGTAAATCGACAATTCTCAGGCTGTAAGTCATCTGATTTTAGATTTTAAATTTGAGATTTTAGATTGAACCCACATATAAATCCGGGACTATTAAAGTCTCCACGGCCCGCACCAACATTGCAAACTCAACCATTATCCAATATTAGCCGATCGATTTCCCTGTTCAAATCAGTGCGATCACCTAAAAAAACGCAAGGAATTGACCAAGGCTGTGCGGAAATTACCGGCGTTTTTGATCAATACTCAAATACCATAGCCATTCCATCGCTCAGGAATGGTTCGACTACGCTCACCAATCGTCGCTCGCTGTGCCCTGAGCGTAGTCGAAGGGTCGAAGGGTCGAAGGACTTTCTGCCTTATGCCATAACTCACAATTCGAGCTTAAAATATACAAACACTTCCTAGTCAAAACTATGCAAGTCCGTTTTAATGTAGTTCGCCAAAATCAAAACGAGGCTCCCCGCGTTCACGCTTACACCCTAGAGGTAGAAGAGAGTAATACCATCCTCGACTGCCTCAACAGCATTAAGTGGGAGCAGGATGGCACTTTAGCCTACCGCAAAAATTGCCGTAACACAATTTGTGGCAGTTGTTCCATGCGGATTAATGGGCGATCGGCATTAGCTTGCAAAGAAAATGTGGGTAGCGAACTCGCAAGACTTGACAAAATAGCGCATTTCAGTACCGCAGAAAAGTTAGCCGATTCCATCCCAGAAATTACCGTCGCCCCAATGGGAAATATGCCAGTCATCAAAGATTTGGTCGTCGATATGACCAGTTTTTGGGACAACCTGGAAGCCGTTAACCCCTATGTCAGCACCTCCGCGCGAGCAGTTCCAGAACGGGAATTTCTGCAAACACCAGAAGAGCGATCGAAACTCGACCAAACAGGCAATTGTATCCTCTGTGGAGCCTGCTATTCTGAGTGTAACGCCCGCGAAGTCAACCCCGAATTTGTCGGCCCCCACGCCCTCGCCAAAGCTTATCGCACGATCGCCGACACCCGTGATAGCGATACCGAAAATCGGCTGGAAAAATACAACCAAGGCACAGAAGGCGTTTGGGGATGTACTCGTTGTTACTTATGCAACTCAGTTTGTCCGATGGAAGTTGCGCCGATGGATCAAATTGGTAAGATTAAACAAGAGATTCTCGATCGCAAAGATGACCAAGCCAGTCGATCGATTCGCCACCGCAAAGTCTTAATCAATCTAGTCAAAGAAGGAGGCTGGATCGACGAGCGTAAATTTGGCATCGAAGTAGTAGGAAACTATTTTCGCGATGTGAAAGGTTTGTTAAGTCTAGGCCCGTTAGGTTTGAGAATGCTCATTCGTGGCAAATTTCCCTTATCCTTTGAGAGTTCAGAAGGCACAAAAACCATCCGAGATTTGATTGAATCGGTTCAAAGTTTAGAAAATTAAACAGATTAAGTCTCAAGAAACAGAATACCAGATACCCAACTTTCTCAAAAAATTGGGTATCTAAAAACAGAATTATTAAGATTAAAAGAGAGTATAATAAACTTTTCACAAGTTGCTGTTATGTCAATTCTGGAAATTGCCCAAAAAACCCGCCAAGCTGCTCAAAAATTGGCAGTTTTGTCCGCTGATGCCAAAAATCAAGCTATTGAAGGTATTGCTCAAGCTTTAGAAGTTGCTGCGCCGGAAATTGTGGCGGCGAATGTGGCGGATCGCGCGGCGGCTGAGGTTGATGGAATTGCTAAGCCGTTGTACGATCGCCTAAAGTTAGACGCAAGCAAGTTGAAAAGTGCGATCGCGGGTGTGCGCGACGTTGCCAAGCTCCCAGAGGCGATCGGTGTCGTGCAAATTCACCGGGAATTGGATGCAGGATTAATTCTGAAGCGCGTCACCTGTCCTTTGGGGGTTTTAGGGATTATTTTTGAAGCGCGTCCAGAAGCTTTAATTCAGATAGTATCCTTGGCAATCAAATCGGGAAATGGCGTAATTCTCAAAGGTGGCAGAGAGGCAGTCCGTTCCTGCGAAGTCTTGACAAAAGTCATTCGCCAAGCATTAGCAGAAACCGTAGTCAATCCCGAAGTTGTGCAGTTATTAACCACGCGGGAAGAAACTATGGAACTGCTCAAAATGGATGAGTATATAGATTTGATTATTCCCAGAGGTTCCAACTCTTTTGTCCAGTTTGTGCAGGACAATACCCGCATTCCTGTGTTGGGACACGCCGAAGGAATTTGTCATTTGTATGCAGACAAAGCTGCGGATATCAACAAAGCAGTAGAGATTGCCGTCGATGCCAAAACTCAGTATCCCGCCGCGTGTAATGCCATTGAAACTATGTTGGTTCACAAGAAAATTGCCCCCAAATTCCTGCCCATAGTTGCCCAAGCTTTGCAGCATAAAAAAGTCGAACTACGGGGAGACGAAACCACCCGCGAAATCTTGGATATTACCGCAACAACAGAAACAGATTGGTCAACAGAATACAGCGATTTAATCTTGTCAATCAAAATAGTAGATTCTGTGGAAGAAGCAATTAATCACATCAATACTTACGGTTCGAGACACACAGATGTAATTATCACCGAAGATAGTGAAGCCGCCGAGACATTTTTAAATGGAGTCGATGCGGCAGGAGTTTATCACAATTGTTCGACTCGATTTGCCGATGGTTTTCGTTACGGTTTCGGTGCAGAAGTGGGGATTAGCACGCAGCAAATGCCACCTCGCGGGCCTGTTGGTTTAGAGGGGTTGGTGACGTATAAGTATCGAGTTGTTGGGGATGGTCATATTGCGGCTAGTTATGTGGGGAATGAGGCTAAGGAATTTACGCACCGGGATTTGTAAGCATTTGAGTGATTTTTGTGCTTGATTTTTCTTTTTTGTTCACTTGCCTCTTGCTGAGTGATATCAATTCCTCTCTTCATCGTCCTGTATTAATCTCTCTCTTCTCTTCCTTTGCGTCCTTTGCGCCTTCGCGGTTAAATCATTCCGATGCAACCGGAACCCTCCCCTTGCTAAGGGGAGGGTTGGGGTGGGGTAAAAAATTTACGACTCCCGCAAGGATTGCTATATAAGTTCTGTTGATATCAAATCAGAGCGAACATATCTTGGGTAAGTGAGCTGGATGACAAACCAGTGACAGACGCTAACAGTTCACCAGTGCTGGCGATACGGATCAGGGTGTCCTGCGCCTGCATACCACTACCCTGGCTAATTGTCAACTGGTCAAATCTGACACCGCCGCTTAATCCCAGTAAATCTTGACCAATCTGGAAATCAGTAATGGTGTCTACTCCTGCACCAGAGGTGAGCACAAAGCGATCGCGACCCTCACCACCTATCAGCAAATCATCGCCTAAACCGCCGCTGAGCAGGTCATCACCAGCACCACCATAGACAGTATCATTTCCCAAGTCTCCAAAAAGGGTGTCATTTCCCAAGTCCCCGGAAACTAGGTCATCGTCCTTACCGCCGTGGACAACATCATTATCTTTACCGCCATAGACAGTATCATTTCCCTGGTCTCCGAAGAGGGTATCATCTCCTGAATCTCCTAAAACCAGGTCATTATCTTTGCCACCGCGAACAATATCGTTGCCTTTACCGCCGTAAAGAGAATCGTTGCCCTGATTGCCGTTGAGAACGTCATTGCCTTGATTGCCATAGAGCAAGTCATTACCAAGTCCACCAACAAGAGTGTCATTTCCCGACTTACCGATTAAGACATCATCATTTTGAGTACCTGTGATTGAGTCGTCATTGTCAGTGCCAATTAAGGTGTCACCGCCGATCGCCTCAAGCGTTTGCGTTGGTTCTGGATTGGGTGTTGGTGTCGGGGTTGGTTCTGGATTAGGAGTTGGTTCTGGATTGGGTGTTGGTGTCGGGGTTGGTTCTGGATTTGGTGTTGGAGTTGGTTCTGGAATCGGAGTAGGTGTCGGGACTGGAATAGGATTCGGTGTCGGGGCTGGAATAGGATTCGGTGTCGGGGCTGGAATAGGATTCGGTGTCGGGGTGGGAGTGGGATTCGGTGTTGGGGTGGGAGTGGGAGTGGGATTCGGTGTTGGGGTGGGAGTGGGAGTGGGATTCGGTGTTGGGGTGGGAGTGGGAGTCGGAGTCGGAGTTGGGGCGGGTTGCACAAGAGTGGCATTCCAATCTTGTGCAGTCCATTTGGTTGTAGCATTCCAATCTTGTGCAGTCCATTTGGTTGTGGCATTCCAGTTCTCTGATGACCATTTAGTCATTACATCCCAAGCTTCTGTTGGCCATTGAGTTGTGGCATTCCAAGCTTCTACAAGCCAATAAGGTACAGCTTCCCAGAAGTTTTTTGCTCCACTTGGTTGTGGCTGGTTTTCTAACTGACTCAAGTCGAGAGATACTATATCATTTTCAGCTTTTAAAGCTTGAAGTTTTTGGTCATCTAACGGCACATTTTGAACAAGAGCAGCAAAAATTTCTCCCTCATCTCCCGGCGCATCCAATTCATTAATTTGCGAATCTATTGAATGACCAATTTCTTCTAAGAGAATATTAGAAATGACCTGAATATTGCTTTGGTTTTGTGTTAGGTACTCCTGAGATAAATAAATTGTGTCATAACCCAGACTAAAAGCACCGTTTGCTCCATAAATTTCGGAAGCAGGGACAATTTTTATCGTTGCTAAGTCATTGAAATCACCATTTACCCATTTTTGGAGCAAGGTTGCAGACAATTCCTCATTTATGTCGTTACCAAAAGCTAGGTTAATTTTGGTGTTAAAGTCTGGTTTTTCAGTAAACTCTTTAAGCTGGCTTTTAGCAAGTTGTAATGCTGACTGCAAAGTTGAGGAGAAACTATCAGTTTGTTGCTGAGTATTTAGCTCTGTCAAACCAACATTATTGGCAGATGGTATATTATTTAGCTCCATAACATTAAGAGCTTGTAAATCTAACTTGCGAAGTACATCCTGTATGTTTTCTCCTATCCAAGATTTAGCCGCTTCCCAAGCAGCGAGAACCTGCTTACTTACTTCTACTCCCTTATACAAGACTGAACCTATTTGCTTCCTCTTAGCTTCAGTAGTTCCTCGAAAAGCTAGAGCAGCAGCTATATCTGGCCCTATTTTAGGCACCATAGCTACTGAATATCGAAATGCAAAGTAGTCTGGATCGGTAGGGTAGCCGAAGAAGTAGTTACTTAACTGATCCGTTGAAAGTCCAGGCTGTTGTGACAAATTAGCGGGTTTTGATTGTCCACCAACAATCGATTGAGCAATAACTGGAACTGAATGCTTGTTATTAGGCCCTACAGGGAGAGGTGTACGAGGGCCACCGATGTAGGATGATAAAGTATAGCTCCCAGGTAAGTAACTTGAGCCTGCCATACTTACAATGTCACCAGAAGTAATGTAATGTGTGATATTTTCTGCTTTCTCTGAATAACCGCTAGCAATACCTGGAGAATTAAATGTAACTACTTGTCCTAAACCCCCTGGATAATTACCAGCAAACCATTGGGTTAATGCACCACCTAAGCTATGACCCGTTATATTGGGCTTGACAGGTTTTGCTTCTGAAGCTGTAGGGTTGCTAACTTGATTTAGCCAATTTTCAACAACAGCTTTGTTTTGGGTGAATTGACGATAACCTATGCCACTAGGATTAGCATCATCATAAAGAGTTAGTATTTCCGAAGGTACTGTGCCACGAATAGCTAAAACTGGAGGTTTATTAAGGTCTTGAATTGTCCCTTTAGCTATCCCGTCAACTATTGTTGCATTAGGACTAGGGTCAAATAGTTGGACAGAAAAAGTTTCGTCTGAAGTCAGCCCGACAGCATAGAAATCTGTGACATCGCCAAAGGTTTTATCAACTGTATAGCCCCAGTCCTCGTAGGCTTTGTCAACATCATCACCTTTTTTCCAAGAAGTTTGATAGGCAGTATCTCTAGCAAAATACTCGAAAATTTTATCTGTTACTGCTGTTCCTCCAAATACCTTAATTTCGATATCCTTAGTTTTTTCACCAGGGGCAAAGATCAGCGTATTTTTGTTTGCCTGTTCATTCTCTTTGATAGCGTCATAGTCTTTATCACTGTTTTTGCTCGCTTCTAATGAAGAGGTAGCTGTATCGCTACTATCTTTTAAGGTTTTAAATTTAACCTTCACCTCTTCGGTACTGGGTTCTGACAAGCTTACTTTGAACTTGATGATTTTTTCATTTTCGGTTTTTCCAACCGCTACCCAAGTGTCGCTGATTGATAGATAGGAAGTATCTGAAGTTGGAGTCAGGAGAAAAGCATGAGTTTGACCATTGATAATACCTGTTCCTACAATCTGACCAGCATCGTTGATATCTTGTGCTTCTGTAAGGCTCCACCCAGCATTTGAAGGAAGCAAAGTATTGAGGTCAATCATCTCACCAGGATCTGACTGCCCGTTGCTGTTGCTGTCGCTCCAAATAAAAGCGCTATCGTTTGATTTACCAACTACTTGAGTTTGGTTGTTAATCGCTAAAGCTTGGCTGCTACCACTTCCTAAAGAACCCAGGTCTTTTATCCCACCATTGCTACTCCAAAAGAATGCCTTGCTACCAGATTGACCTACGACTTGGCTCTGATTATTAATGTCCCAAGCTCTTGTTGTTGAAGTGCTATTCAGCGTGCCTAAGTCACGCGCATCTTTCATTTCTCCGCTTTCATAAACAAAGGCGCGAATAGGATTGCCGTTTATATCTGTATAGCCAACTATCTGACCGCTGTCGTTAATGCCAGTAGCCCAACTACTTTTATCGATTGGCGTGATTAGGGGAAAAGCCTGAGCGTTTTGCCAACGGCTAGCGTGAAATTGAAATTGGTTAACTTTGAAAAAGCCAACTGCTACACCATTGTTGTTGATACTGAGTGCAGAGTTGCTACTTCCTGTAAGCTCTTGCATTCCGCTGGTACTGTTCCACAGGAAAGCTCTGGTACTCCCAGTGCTGGTTGGGAGAAAACCGACCACTTGACCGTTATTGTTAATATCGCGTCCACGGCTTTCTAATGCGTTGCCCACTATGCCAAGATCTTGCATTTCACCAGGGTCTAGTTGCTGGTTAGTGTTAATATCAGTGAATTGAAAAGCACGGAACTGTCCGCTACCTGTCTGAGCATCACCAACAACTTGACCGTTATTATTAATCGCCCAAGCTCGACTTTCAGATCCGCCCAGTGTACCTAAGTCAATAATGGAGTAGGTTTGATTTGGCATTTTTTTGCTCGACTATTTTTTTAGGGTTAAATAAAATCAGAGAATCATACAACCGAGGCATAGCATTGAGTAATTTAGGATGTACTGAACAACCAGAAGCTAGGTTTAAGCAAGCAGAGGTGCTGAAACCTAACCACCAGGTATATCATGTCCGATCGGGGTTGCGATCGGGCAACAGGTGGTTTTGGATCGGGGTTGCTGGTTGAGGTGACTGGCTATTATCAGCGATCGCAGTTAGCTCATTTGCTGCTTTGGCCTGACTCAAGCAATCCTTGACATTCCCAAACAAATTGCACTTTATAGTAGTGTCTTTGGTAAATTTCAGATCCATCGTTCCTTGGGGCTTAACTGATTTCTCGATCAATTCCTCCTCTAACTTTTTAAAAGCCGCGATCGCTTCGTTTGCTTTAGTATTTACTCCTGTAACCTGCAATAGGACTTTTCTGACTTCCGCGAAACGACGGCGGTTTAAAAAAGTGCCTTCTGGAATTATTAGATCGGTTCTTCCTTCCGGACTCTCTGATTTTTTTTCGACTTCCTCTTCTAGGGTTTCAACAGCCGCGATCGCCTTGTCTATCTTAGCAGTTTTATTTTTCTGGTGGATTTCTATTTTCTGTTCTCTTGCCTCTTGCTGAGTGATGGCTAATAAGAATCGATCTTGCAAGGAACGGAAGACAGCAGTCCCTGCCGAACCAGCGAGTAAGGACATTGCTAATAAACTCAATACGCTCGCTGGTTCGATAACCACCATAGCAGGAACAGCAGCACATGCACCAATAATAATTCTTGCAAAAATGCCCAAATCAGTTACATTTTTTGGAGTAGCGTAAGCAAGTTTTGCTGCAAATTCATCCTCGGTGGGTGCGTGGGTTAGCTCAATATTGCCTTGCAGGTTCAGCAACTCAAAAACAATCCCGCCAACCCCTCCAGCAATTAGCATCACCAAAAGCACTACGTAAAATTTGGGATTGTCTAGAGACTTGCTTTTTATAATTGTTTCTACATCCCAATCTGTTTGGGCACCCTGAGTAGAAAGTGCTGGTGGCGATGCCTGCGGACTTGGTTTATTGCTCTGGGCGTAGGCATCTGTGACACCTATGCTACTGGCTAGGAATAATCCAATCAGAATAGATTTTATGCGTTTCATATTTTAGTTTCTCATTTTGTGGAAAATTTGGGTTTGAGCGATCGCTCTATTGACATCTAAATAAAGCTGTCAAACAAGCTAATTTACTGGTTTGAATTTCATTTTTATTACTCCTTTAATAACCCAGTAGTAATCTAGAATTCACTTGACAAGTCACCAGCTATTTTTTTTGCGTAGCAAGAGGCATATTTGACTTGTAATGGTGGTTCAATCAACCTTGATTCAGTAATAACCCGGATGCGGCAGCGGTGTCAGTGAGTAAAAGTTATAAATAGTTATAACTTGAGTGAAAAATATGCTATAATCTTGAGTATAATTGCTTAAACTCCTGTGTCGTCCAGCAGGAACCACCGATTTTCAGCTCACATACCCGATAATTTTAAATAAATGACGATCGACGAAGCACTGCTTTTCCTCGACTCGGTTCTCAAACAACAGCATCTCAACGATATTCACATACTGGTATTGCGGCAGACTTGGGAAGGACGCTCTTATCGAGAGATTGCCAAAAGCGCTGGTTATGATGCCGAATATATTAAGTTTGTTGGCTTTCAGTTATGGAAAGTTCTC
Organism: Oscillatoriales cyanobacterium; assembly: GCA_004294385.1. GTDB lineage: Bacteria > Cyanobacteriota > Cyanobacteriia > Cyanobacteriales > Microcoleaceae > Microcoleus. Next base: position 31,259 of record REAP01000064.1, read on the forward strand.
AGTCGGGTATGTGGAGAAAAAGTCACTAAGAGTAATTTTCGGTCTGTTTTGCGACGGCAAGCACAACAAGCACAAGTCACCGTCCCACTACCAAATAGCCAAATTAGTCACAATATCAACGAACAAGTCGATCGCAGTAGTCCGATCGCCGATCGAGTTACAACTGACTTCACAAAACTCAACAAAACGATAAATTGGGGAGAGGCAATTGATGTTTCTATTTTCTACGGACGTGCAGAGGAAATAGCCTTATTAGAAAAGTGGCTAATTGTCGATCGCTGCCGCCTAGTAACGCTGTTGGGAATGGGTGGAATTGGCAAAACCTCTCTCTCTATCAAGTTAGCAGAACGCATCCAAGAACAATTTGATTATATTATTTGGCACAGTCTCCGCAATGCTCCCTCGCTCCTCGACTTGTTACTAGAATTGATTCAGTTTCTTTCGCACCAACAGGAAACGAATTTACCGGACACGGTAGATGGTAGAATCTCGCGATTGATACATTATCTGCGACAGCATCGGTGTCTGTTAATATTGGATAATATGGAGTCAATTCTACAGGAAGAAGAACGCACGGGTTGTTATCGAGAGGGATATGAAGGGTACGGTCAACTTCTGCGCTGCGTAGCCGAAATCAATCATAAAAGTACCCTGCTATTAACCAGCCGAGAAAAACCGATCGGTTTAGCGGCTCAAGAAGGCGAAAGTTTGCCTGTTCGTTCATTACAACTGAAAGGTTTAAGCACTCCTAAAGCACGGATTTTTTTTCAACGCATCGGTTCTTTTCAAGGGTCGGACTCCGAATGGGATATTTTGATATCTCACTATGGAGGAAATCCCCTAGCATTAAAAATGGTCGCTCCCGCTATTCGCGATTTTTTTGATAGTAGCCTCCCCAAATTTTTAGAACTTTTAAATCAAGGAACTTTATTATTTGATGATATTCGCAATCTATTAGACAGGCAATTTAATCGTTTATTAGATTTAGAAAAAAAGGTGATGTACTGGCTGGCTATCAATCGGGAGCCAGTCTCGGCGGCAGAATTACAACAAGATTTAGTTGCCAAATTAACTGTCAAAGAATTACTAGAAGTTTTAGATTCTCTCCTGAGACATTCTCTGATTGAAAAAACCTCAGAGGGCTACACTCAACAACCCGTCGTCATGGAATACATGACGCAACGATTAATCGAACAAGTCTGCACTGAAATCGCAACCAGCAAAATTGATATTCTCAGAAGCCATGCTGTGCTCAAAGCTACAGCTAAAGAATACATTAGAGATACGCAAGCTAGTCTGATACTAAAACCTATTGCCGATCGCCTTTTTTTTTCTTTTGAACGCCAGCAAATCCTCGAAAACCAACTCAAACCTATTCTGGCATCCCTGCGCGGTAAACCCACACTAGAAACTGGCTATGTTGCGGGTAATATTATAAATCTCTTGTGTCAGATGCAGACAGATTTAAGCGGTTGGGATTTTTCTCATTTGACTGTTTGGCAAGCTTATTTAGCTGATACGAATTTGCATGGTGTCAACTTTGCTGGGGCTGATTTAACTAATTCTGTTTTTGCTGAAGTTCTGGGCAGCGGTTTGTCAATCGCTTTTAGCCCGGATGGAAAACTTTTAGCAATGAGCGATACGAATAGTGAGGTTCACTTGTGGCAAATGCCAGAATTTAGGCTGCTGAGAACTGGCAAAGAATACGGCAGCATTGTGTTATCTGCTGCTTTTAGTCCAGATGGAAAAACCTTTGCTACTGGCGGTAGTAACGGCACGATTAATTGTTGGGATGTTAGCAGTTGGTCGATTCGTCAAATATTGCAGGGAAATACTAGCAGTGTGCTGGGAGTTGCTTTCAGTCCAGATGGCAAGATGCTTGCTGGTAGCATCAGTGATGGGACTGTGCGTTTTTGGGATTGGAGTCACGGACGATGTTTGCTAACTTTGCCGGCACACAAAAGTCAGGCTTGGTCGATCGCATTCAGTCCTCAAGGTAATATTTTAGCTAGTGGCGGTGATGACGGAATACTTAAACTTTGGGATGTTGCTACGGGACAATGCTTGAAAATGTTTGAGAGTGATAGCAGTCAAATTCTATCGCTTGCTTTCAGTCCGGATGGTAAAATGGTAGCCCGGGGCGGTGCTGATTGTTCGATCGCCCTCTGGGATATTAACACGGGTGAACTCGTTAGGATTTGCTCTGGACATTCACAAATAGTGGTGTGTGTTGCCTTTAGTCCTAATGGTCAGATTTTAGCAAGTTGCAGCGAAGACAGCACCGTGAGATTGTGGGAGGTAGCATCGGGTGAGTGTCTAAAAACACTGCAAGCACACACCAGTCGAGTTTCATCTGTCGCGTTTCGTCCAGATGGCAAAATTTTAGCTAGCACTGGTGAAGATTGTACGGTGAGACTGTGGGATGTCAGAAGGGGTTATTGTCTGAAAACAGTATTTGGGCAAAGCAATCCAGTAAATTCGGTAGTTTTCTCGCCCGACGGTCAAACTTTAGCGAGTAGCGATCGCGCCGTGAGATTATGGAATATCAAAACCGGGAAGTGTCTTAAAACCATACAGGATGGACATACTAATCGATTGAAATCCATTGCCTTCAGTCCAAATGGGGACTTGTTGGCGAGTGGATTCTCTGACACTACTGTCAGGTTATGGGATGCTATGACAGGTGAATGCCTACAAAGTTTAGAGGGTCATTCGGCTTGGGTTTGGGGAGGAGCAATCAGTCCTGATGGTAAGATGTTGGCAAGTTTCAGTGCTGACCAGACGATCGAACTATGGGATATTAGCACAGGGCAATGTCTTTATACTTGTACTGAGCATCAGAGTTGGGTGATGGGAATTGCTTTTAGTCCTTCAGGTGATATTCTGGCTTCTGCGAGTACCGATAATACGGTGAAGTTATGGGATGTCAGTACAGGGAAAGTCTTAAGCACTTTGATGGGAAATAGCGGTTGGGTTTGGTCTGTTGCCTTTAGCCCTGACGGTAATATTTTGGCAAGCAGCAACAGTGACGGTAATATCAATTTTTGGGATATCAATACTGGAGAATGTCTGACCAATATCGAGGGACATGATGGTATTGTTTCATCGGTAATCTTCAGTCCTGATGGTACACTCTTGGCGAGTGGCGGTCACGATCAAACTGTACGAGTTTGGGATGCGAGGACGAATAATTGCTTGCAAGTTCTGCGGGGACACGAAAATTTGGTGTGGTGTGTTGCTTTTAGTTTAGATGGGCAGATACTGGCTAGCAGCAGCCAAGATGAGACGATTAAGTTTTGGGATGCCGTAACTGGTGATTGTATCAAAACTTTGCCTGTTCCGAAACCTTATGAAGGATTAAATATTGCAGGTGTTAAAGGTGTAACTGAAGCAACTGGGGCGATGCTCAAAACACTGGGGGCCGTGGAAGTAAGTTGATGTTATCTAAGCCAAGACTTATAGCCTTTCTCGTTTAGAAATCAGTGCCAAACTAAAAACATATTTTGATGTACCTCTTTCAATAAAGAGCTTGACCGTTTGGTCTCTTAAATAACACTGTTCTCACACTACAAAGTCTAGTGTGCAAATCAGATAAGATTGACATAATGAGCTGAAGTCGTGCAGGAAGCTTTGGCTAAATCCGGCGATCGCCCTTTCTTCCCTCCATTCCAAACAAACTTAGCTACAATTAAGCCATACTGCGCCCCAACTCGAACAAATTTCAGTTGTCTATGTCTAACTCCTCCCCCGTCACCCCAGGTTCAATTCTCGAAAAACGCTACCGCATCCTCCGCGAATTAGGCCGTGGCGGTTTCGGGCGCACTTACCTCGCCGAAGATATCAATCGTTACAACGAACATTGTGTGCTCAAAGAGTTTTCTCCGGTGGTTCACAGCCCGAAAGCGGCCGAATTGTTCGATCGCGAATCGAGTATCCTTTACAACCTCCAACACCCGCAAATCCCCCGTTTCCGAGAGCTTCTGCGAACCGATATCGGCGGTAGTCCATCTTTATTTTTAGTGCAAGATTATATCAAAGGTCAAACCTACGAAGAAATACTGATATCGCGCCAGCAACAAGGTAAAAATTTTAGCGAAGCCGAAGTTACTCAACTGCTATTTCAGCTTTTACCAGTTAATATTATTCAACATGATGTTGACAAACTACCATTTTTAATTGATTTTGGTTCTGTCAAACAAATCGCAGCAACTGCTATATTTCAGTCTAAGGGACAATCGGATACTGCGATCGGCAAACAGGGATATTCGCCGATCGAACAAATGCGACAGGGTAAAGTGTCTCCGGCTAGCGATTTGTATGCTTTGGCTGTCACCGCTTTAGTCTTGCTGACAGGGAAAAAGCCTCAGAAATTGTACGATCACAGGTCAGTGTCAGTCAAAACTTAGGGATGGTATTGGATCGGATGTTAGCAGACAATGCGGGCGATCGCTACCAATCCGCAAAAGAAGTCCGCGAAGCACTCAAAGACCCAAAATTATCCCAAATTAGTAGTATCATCTCCCAAATGGTGACAATGAACTTTGTCGGCCGCCCCTTCAAAAACACCACTCAAACTCCTACCAGCAATCATACTCCTGTCAACCAAAACCCTCAAATCATTAAAAATATCAATATTTTCAAGTTAATTCCTTGGAAAGCAGTCGCGAGTTTGAGTATGGTTTTATTACCAGGAATGCTAGCTTTTAGTGTAGTCAAATCAGGTTTTACACTACCAAAGTTACCTGAATTACCCAAGTTTCTCGAACTACCACAATTGCCAGATACGTCTTTAGATGCAGAAATTGCTCGGCAAGAAAAAATTGGCAAGCGACGCAAAAATCTTAATATCGAGCAGGATATTTTTTATCATCAAGTAGATGAATTATTTTATAATAAATATCCAGAATTACAAGGTCGTACATTGACAGAAAAGCCAGAAGATGCAGAAATTAGGCGGAAATGGTGTGAAGTTGCTGAGGATTTTCTGGACAAGTTGGAGAAGGGAGGACAGTTGTGAAATTCAAGATAGAATAAGAGTTGTTTAACCGCAGAGGGCGCAGAGGGGAGAAAGAAAGAGAGGGAAGAGAAAGATAACTTTATCTGGTTTAATAAAAGTTGGTATAGGCAACGCACTTTTAGTTTATTGCAAAATGGATTCTATTCAACTTACAGGAATTCGCTGTTACGGATACACTGGCTATCTGCCGGAAGAGCAGGTTTTGGGGCAGTGGTTTGAAGTGGATGTCACTCTCTGGCTGGATTTATCGCAAGCTGGAGGAAGTGATGATATTGAACAAACTCTGGATTACCGTAGTGCAATTAGTATGGTTCAAACGCTAGTCAAAGAGTCTAAGTTTTTGTTGATAGAAAGGCTAGCAGATACTATCGCTCAATCACTTTTACAACTACCGTTAGTTGAGAAAGTTAAACTACAACTTTCAAAACCTGCTGCGCCGATTCCTGATTTTGGTGGCAGAATTACTCTGGAAATTACTAGAAGTCATTAGTCCTTAGTCATCAGTCTTTAATCTGCATTAGATTTGTCACTAATGACTGATGACTGATGACTGATGACTATTGACTATTGACTAATTACCACTTCAGCAAATTAAATTCTTCCATGTCTACGGTATCGCGGTTGCGATAAATCGCCAACACAATTGCCAAACCAACGGCGGCTTCAGCAGCGGCTACGGTAACTACAAACACGGTGAATACTTGCCCTTTTATCTGTACTGGGTCAAGATAATTGGAAAAACCCATCAGGTTGAGATTGACCGCATTCAGCATTAATTCGATCGACATTAACACGCGCACTGCATTTCGGCTGGTGATCAAACCGTAAATACCAATGCAGAAAAGGGCGGCGGCTAATAACAGAAAATACTGGAGTTGTAGTTGCATAAATTTAAGGAAGTTCGGCAGCGGATTCTGTAACGGATGTAACGGAGGTCAGTCGGAAGAATTCCAAAGGAAGAAAGGCAATTAACTGGTTCCCAGTCTCTGCCTGGGAACCAGTATAATGCTACTTAGATTCGGGCAAAGAAGCATCTCCGGCCGCAACTAATTCGCGAGGTCTTTCTGGCAAACTAAATGCTGGTGTTTCAGATAGTTTGTTCGACAATTCATCGGGGAAGAAGTCGCGGCGGGCTAACACAATTGCTCCTACCATTGCCATTAACAAAAATACTGATGCTAACTCGAATGGTAGCAGATAGTCTGTGAAGAAGTGTTTGGCTATAGTTACGATCGAGCTTTCGGCCGGTGGTGCACCTGTGGTGACGACAATTGCCCAAGGAGTAGACACTACCATCGTACCCAAAAGCGCAAACAAACCAGCACAAACTACTGCTGTTGCTACTTGACGTACCCAAGCGTTGGGAATTTTGCGGAACTCTTCTCGTTTGTTCACCAACATAATGGCAAACAAAATCAAGACGTTGACAGCGCCAACATAAATCAATATTTGGGCTGCTGCTACAAAGTCAGCATTCAACAATAGGTATAAGCCGGCAATGCTGGTAAATACGCCACACAGCAGAAATGCTGAGTAAACGATGTTTGAGAACAGCACTACTCCTAATGCTCCTCCAATCATCATTACTGACAGTATGCCAAATGAAACAATTTGAACTCCTTCGGCTAAATTCACAATATTTAATCCTTTGTTAATTGGGCATTGGGCATTGGGCATTGGGCATTGGGCATTGGGCATTGGGCATTGGATATTTGTTGTTTGTTATTTGTTATCTGTTATCTGTTATTTGTTATTTGTTATTAGAAGAACCACTAACAAGTAACCACTAACCACTAACCACTAACCACTAACCACTAACCACTAACTATTCCCGATGCCCCATGCCCGATGCCCCATTCCCAATTACTTATTTTTCGATAATTTCCTCTGGACGAAGACCTGCGCGTCGATCGCCACTAGAGACATCATGAGGGTCCATCACACCCTTCGGCAAATAAGCAAATTCGCGCAACGGTGTCACCATTGGATCGTCTGTAACCTTGTATGGCAAGCGTCCTAGTGCCACATTGTCATAATTCAATTCATGACGTTCGTAGGCGGCCAACTCGTATTCTTCTGTCATCGACAAGCAATTCTTGAGTTGCTTCTTCTTAGTTTCTTTGTTAAATTCCCAATCCACCACAGGTAAGTTGATTGGACATACTCGAACACAGACTTCGCAGGAGATGCACTTGTCAAATTCAAAGTGAATTCTGCCCCGAAAACGTTCGGAAGGAATTAGTTTTTCGTAAGGATACTGCACTGTAACCGGGCGGCGTCTCATGTGATCGAAGGTCACAGCTAGCCCTTGGCCGATATACTTAGCAGCTTGAACAGTCTCTTTGGCGTATGCGCCTACTTGATTGAGGAATTTTAGCATCGTGTTCTCTCTCTGTACTTGAGTTTTTGGTAATTACTAATTGATAATAGGTAATTGGTTAACAGGTATTTTTTCTGTTGCCCTTTACCTATTATGAATTAACCGCCAAAAGCAAAGGGAAAGGCAAGTTTCAAAGCTGCGGTCAATAGCAAGTTAACTAGAGCAACCGGAAGCAAAAACTTCCATCCCAAATCTAGCAATTGGTCAATCCGAACTCGTGGCAGAGTCCAACGGAGCAAAACTGCCAAGAACAGGAAAAAGTAGGCTTTCAGCAAGGTCATTGTAATGCCCAGCGTGCCTGTAATTACCTGTAACCACGGAGTTGTCTCGCTCAATCCCAGGGCATTTGTGATGACTCCGACGGGAATCGGGCATTCCCAACCACCGAGGTACAAAACGGCTACTAGCAGGCAAGAAAGGACGAGGTTAACGTAGGAAGCGATGTAGTACAAGGCAAATTTCATGCCTGTATACTCAGTCTGATATCCTGCTACCAATTCTTCTTCTGCTTCGGGTAAGTCAAAGGGTAAACGTTCGCATTCTTCCAACCGACGATGCCGTAGCCTGCTTGTTGATGTACGATGTCGATCGTACTCAAGCTATTGGACATCATCACAACTGCTAATACTGCCAAAGCCAGAGGAATTTCGTAGCTGAGGGATTGAGCAGCGGCTCTGAGTCCTCCGAGGAGGGCGTATTTGTTGTTGGAAGCATAGCCGGACATCAGCAAGCCGATCGGCTGAATGCTAGATAGGGCAATCCACAGAAATATTGCTGTCCCCATATCGGCGATCAGCATATGCTCTCCGAAGGGCACGATTAGGTAGGAGAGAAAAACTGGGATTACCACAATCACTGGGCCCAGCGTGAATAGCAGGGCGTCAGCTTTTGCGGGTACGATGTCTTCTTTGAATACCAACTTCAAACCGTCAGCAACGGGTGCTAACACTCCCAGGGGGCCGAGGAATTCCGGGCCAATCCGCTGTTGGGCGGCGGCGGAAATTTTCCGTTCTAGCCAGACGCTAGTGAGTACGCCGAATACGGCACCGACAACCATCAGTACCATTGGCAAAGGTAGCCAAAGCACTTGGGCGATGTCCGCCGGTAAGCCCCAATTCATCAGGGCTTCTACAAAACTTCCTTGTAAGTCAATTCCTGGGTTCATTATTTCCAGCTTTTGAGCGATCGCATATATTTTTACACCCATCCTTAGTAGGAGTAGGCTTGGAGATTTGGGTGTTTGTAAAGATTTTTAATGCTTTACCGCATATCAGTATATCGCCGGACTGGCCCCAAGAACGGATGGATGAGGTGAAATTATAGTTATCTGATTCCCCGGCTTGGCTAATGGGTGCGTAACTTATCGGAAAATTGGGTTTTCTCCGATGACACACCCTATGGCTACTTTTATGAACAGGCTGTCCGGCCTGTTCCACAAGAAGAAAATTCACTCTTTGTGGAACAGGCTGGACAGCCTGTTATTGAATGCCAAACAAAAAGGGCAGAGAATTAATTCTCTGCCCTTTTTATGCTTTAAGGTAACTTTCAAATGGTTTGAACCATTGATTTTACGCTACCTTTTTTATGGAACTGGGCAGAATCGAACTGCCGTCCAAAATGGGTATTAACTTTCCGATCGTTCACAGGTTTATCCCCTCTTACCCTCGGGGCGGGAACCATCTTTATCCTAAATGGGAGGATTTTCTAGTGATTGCTTTCCCAGTTAACCGACTAGAAGCGTTTAGCTAGGGCATCCGTTGGGGGTTGTTATGCTACCGTTAACGGAGTTAGGCGGCATACACTCTAAACCAAGCTCAAGAAGTTTTTAGGCTACAGCTACGGCTTTGCGAGCGAAAGGAACGATGTTGTTCGCATTTACTATTTTTTTGAGCCGATATTTACGAGAGTAGACTCCCTCTCGACCTGCATCACGGAGCAGCTTTCGCCACCCTGTCGAAACCATTACAGCCCCTCGTGTTAGCTTTTCTATTATAACAAGATTTTTGGTCAAGTCAAGTGGATTTTGGATTTTCGATTTTGGATTTTCGATTTTGGCACAAAGCTGAGCAGGCGATGCTCATATCTTGCACCATTTTTTTGAACAGGCTGTCCGGCCTGTTCCACAAGAGTTTGAGCTTTTTGTGGGGTGGGCTGAAGAGCTATTTTTTTGAACAGGCTGTCCGGCCTGTTCTGTCCGGCCTGTTCCACAAGAGTGTCAGCCATGCCGAATTTAATGCAAATTATCGTCCCAGACGCCGATGTATATCCGATCGCGCTCATTACGTTCGATCGCACCTTCGACAGAACCCTTCCTAAATGTAAACCGATTACTCCGGCGCTGCTGCACATCACGGAACCCTTGCATGATCTCGCGATCCGCCCCGCCCAACATCCCATTTAACGCGGTTCGCACTACCAAATCGTCCACAGATTGAGCAAAAGAACCCTCTGTTTGAACTAACTGGCCGGAATCGCGATCGTAAATGTAGCCGAGAGTAATCTGGTTCGGTACCAAGTCATAAAGTGCGGTGCGAGTATTCGGCCAATAGCCTTTGCGTTGAGTTTCAGTCGGTTGTCCCAATTCAGCGACTATCCGACTTTCCGCTGTACCAACGGTAAAACCAGGTATTCTGGGGATTTTTTGATAACTGGTTGCAGGTTGTTCTTCGCGGGGTGCGGGTGTGGGGGTCGATCGCGCGATCGGTCTTTGTTCCTCAACAGGTTGATTCGTCGGTGCGGGTGACTCAACCGCACGAGAAGGTGTGGGCGAAGGCGTTGGAGTTTCTAGCTTCTGTTTAGGAGTTTCTTTTGGTGTCGGAATTGGCGCAGGAGTTGGAGTTTTTAGCCGAGGTTTGGGAGTTTCTTTTGGTGTCGGAATTGGATCGGGCCGATCGCGTATTTCTCGATTTGGGGGGGGAGAAGTGCGATCGGATTGGGCTACTGGTGTGGGATCGGCAGAAGGGCGATCGAGCAAAATTCTCGCGATCGCCACAAATCCTCCGAAAATCACGGCGATCGCCACTAACCCCAAAATCAAACCAACTTTGCTTTCCCGTCCCCCATTGGTCACGATAGCGGGCGCTGTTTGCGAATTTTCATGCCTGGGACTGCGGTTTCCAGGCATCACGGCGACAGTCGGGCCGGTACTCGCAGCACGGGAATTCGTCAGCAACGACAACCATTCATCCACACTCCCAGGGCGATTTTGAGCATCTACAGTCATCCCTCGCATCACCGCTTGGCTGACGGTTGTACTTAACTGCGGCTGCAAATCGCGTGGTGTGGGCATCGGCTGACTGGTACGGAGAATTGCTGCGATCGGCACTTGTCCAGTTAGCAGACTATAAAGCGTGGCGGCCAAACCGTAAACATCTGTGGCGGGCGTGTATTTTCCTTGAGCAAAATACTGTTCGGGCGGCGCATAACCGTCGGAAACCATATTAGTATGACTTTGAGTTGCACCCGGTGTAAATTCGCGGGCAATTCCAAAATCAATTAACACAACTTCCTGGGAATTTCGGCGCCAAATGATGTTTTGTGGTTTGATATCTCGGTGCAGCAAACCGTTCTTATGAACGACTTTCACAGCAGCGCCAATTTGAGTTATGTATAGAATGGCGAGTTCTTCTGGCATTGGTCGATTTGGCAACACGACATCGCCCAAATTCTGACCGGGAATATAGTCCATTACCATGTAAGGCTGGCCATCTTCCACAAAGAAATCACTGACTCGGACGATATTCGGATGAACGCAGGAAGCTAGGCGTCTGGCTTCGTCTTGAAATTTGCGATCGAATTCGGCAAAATTGGGTTGTCGCCGCAGAGATTCGTTGAGAGTTTTGATGACTACAAATTGTCCTAAATAGCGGTGAGTTGCCTTGAAGGTAATCCCAAAGCCGCCGCGTCCCAATTCTTGTTCGAGGGTGTATTTTCCACCTTGTAAAGTTTTGCCGATTAGCGCATCCATAGGTTCGGGCGATCGCACTTCAAATAATATGGCTGATTATGGCACATATGGTTAGCTAAGTTACCAGTCGGTTCGGGCGATCGAGGATTGCGATCGACCCTAAGTACCAGGTTTGCTTCTAGCTGACGTTGACACTTTTCTCCGGCATCATACCAGATGTGAGTGTATCCGATGCTCTTCTGGGATCGCTGAAATATCTGGATGTTTTCTGGAATCAGCATTCAAATTCAGCCTATTTTTAATTTTCAATTAATACTTTGGCTACTTTTTGTAACAATGACGATTGACTGTTTTCCCCTATTTTTAAAACATCTTGAGTCAGCGTACTAAAATGTAAAGCTGTGATGGGATGCTCGATCAGCTCAGATGTGGGAATTGACTCTCCGCCATATCTCTTCCCAATCAAATGATAGGCTCTAAACCCTTTCTGAATCGATCCTCCGATATTTTGTGCGGGAGGAACATAATACTGAATAAATGTTTCGTTCTTCAAATCCAAACTTATCATCTTTTGAATTTTGTTAATAGGTTTAATCTCGCTGTTGTAATGGGATACCAAAGGTAAAAATCTACTACTATTTTCATCTTTGTTTTTGCGGTCTATTGTTAATTCTCCGCTTTCCATATCTTCAATAATACCAACACGTCCAATTAATGTTGGCGTATAAAAATTATCTGTATAACAATTAATATACAGCTTCTCTGATTCATCTACCAAATATTCTTGAGCGTTAATTAATTTTTCTGAGTCATTTTTTCTCTTTCTTAAAAATCGAAATTTCGATTCGATCTCTTTCATATCTCGGATGACATTTTTTATATATATGCAACCATCTTTGTAAAGAAATTCTACCGCAACTGCTTTAGCTTCCTTGTTTTTAGGGCTGCGTACATAAATACTAAAAAATTGTTTTTCAGGAAATGATTGAGGAGGAGTAATAGGCCAGCCCAAGTTCGGATTTGAAAAACTCTGCGCGATCCATTTCTTAATTCCCAACTCAATCAAGACTTTCTCAAATTCAGGTAAAATCTTTATCTTGTATTTATCGCAGAAAGTATCCCATTGTTTGCTATCTTCTTGTCCTTTTAGATAACAAAAAATAGAACCCTCTACATCCAAGAATTTCCCCTCTGTAAAAGCTTTCGTATCCTCGTGGAGACTATCTCGATCAATTTTCTTTTTATCTGTATCTGTATAATTAAGAACCGCCCAAGCTGATTTATTCTTGGCGACAGCAGTAAATTCAGGTATATTTATCCCCTGCATACTCACAAAAACTCCTGTCTCTAAATAGTTAAATCTTTTCTTTAACTGTGAATAGAAATCTACTGAAGATTTACGATCTATTTTTGTTAATGGACACCACAGATCGTCTTTTGCTTGATAAGCCATCGAACCCGCTTCTTCCTCCAAAAGTTTATTGAAAACTAAATAGTTTTTTCCTGCTTCTAGTTGAATATCTGACCATTTAATAGATTCCGTAATTCTCCAGCAAACCCCGTCCTCACCTTCAGATTCTACTTTTTCATAGGTACTAACAGTTTTTCCATCATTGTAAAATGCGATCATCGATACCCCTTGATGTTTCAGAAATTGTTGCAGAAATTGTTGGTCAGATTCAGTCAGATCGACTCCAGTATTGTTAATAATCTCCAATGATTCTACAGATTCTATGTTTTTGATGAAAGGGTTTTCTAAGTAGTGATCGGCCTGAAAATCAAGAGATTTAAAATTTATCTTGCACTCTCTTAAAAACTCCTCAAGTTTTGTCATGAGGTTTTGGTAATGATAAAGCTGAGTCTTTTTGAATTTGTCATAATTTTTGGGGTCGCTATCAAATTGCATAAAACAAATATCATTTGTGGCGCGAGCATCAAGGTTGCGATCGAAGTAGTAATTCTTATTGTCGTAGACCAACAACTCTCCTAAATCATCACCATCTACAGTTTTGTACTTTTTTTTATCTTTTGGTAATAAGAATTTTCGTCTTTTTCTAGACAAGGTTAATGTTAGTACATCATGTTGATTGTATTTGATTAACAAGTTTTGTCCCCACACAAAAAGATTCGATTTTTGGGGCTTCTTGGAATGGACTAACAGTAATTCTTCAAAACCATTTATTGTTTCAACGGATAAGCCTCCTTGGGAAAGAATATAAAACTTAAAAATGAGGTTAAAAATTCTTTCTCGAACGCTATAATTCTCGATATTGGTAAATAACGTTTGCCATCCAGAATGAGTTTTATTAGGGGATAAAAAGAATACAGATTTTTTGTCGTATGATAGGAAGTATTGAATGTCTGATTTTTCCCATTTTTCCCCATGTGCAGCAAGCCGTGCTTGGACTTGCTCTTTAATGTATTTATGCCGCTCTTTATAAAAATTAGCCCGTGAATCCTCATTTTCAGAATCTTTATCTTCAGAAAGCCGATATTCAAGAGTAAAATGTTCTATCCCTTTTCCCATTTTAAATAGATACTGACGCAGTTTTTCGGCAACATCTTTGAGATTTTTTTCTTCTATTTTTAGTTGGTTTGTTCGCGATATATCTGACAAGGCTGCTGTTTTATTTTTCACTTTATTTCTCCTTTTGAAACAAAAAGTCTGTGAGGATATTGGATTGTACTGGACAATTGCGATCGTCAAAGAAAATCAAATTTCCCGAAAATAACATGGGTGGGTATTGTTGATTTTTTTCTTTGGCGGCGTGCAAATTAAGAATTAGCCCCCTTGCGGTGCTAAATTCTGGATAGTCTGAAACAATTTCCTTCAGCTTGTTTTCGGTTTTATCCAGGGTCTTTGTTGAAAGGCGATTTCCCGAAGCTAGGCTCCAAGCTTTAACATCAATACAAAATAACGTATTCTCCTTGACATAGTACAAATCAAACCGTTCGTATAGCTTACGATACTTTTGGAAATCTTGCAATGGCTCAAAACCATAGATGGATTTTATGGCTTTCCAGTCTTTACCGTTGAAAATTACATTTTGAATCCAGCATTCCACAAAATTTTCAGCCAGTGAGGGAGACAACACATCGTAAAAGAAATGCGGACGCGGAATATAAGTATTAAAAACTTCCGGTTGTGGAATCAACTTGTTGTACAGTCTGTAGATTGAATCAGTCGAAGGATCTCGCGAGCCAATTTCCTGATCTTCTGAATCATAGGAGGGATCGCTGATTTTTAGAGATTCAGGATATAACTTATTCTGGTAAGGATAGATTTTTTCCCCATTGATGCTATCGCTGATAATCCAGAATTTTTGGCCTCTTTCTGCCTCGGAAGCTAAATATGGCGTAAATTCAACTTGTTCTGGGTTGTGATAGAATAAGGAGTCAATAAAATCATCAGGAAATAGCCCTGAATCTCGCAACTTTTCCAGATACTTGGCTGGGTCTTTGAAAACAATTGGGTCGCGCAACGCATCCCACGTTTTTGTGATGTCAAAAGTATTTTTATTAAGATGAAAGCGATCGATTTCTTCCAACATTTGTGTTCTAAACGCTTGGAAAGCCAGAGTGGCATCAATCTCATCAATAACATGATCGTCATAATCCTTAATCGAGCGTTTTTTCTCTTCTTCTCGAACGCTTAAGTAGACTTTGTGGTTGTTAACGGAAAATTTCCGAATTTCCTCCTTTTCTTTCCCTTCCAGGTATCTGTAAAAATTTACTAAATTTTTTCTGGTTTCTTCATTAACAAATATTTTTGCCACTTGGTTGGGAAAATCGCGTCTCTCAGATCTGCCGATCGCTTGCAAAACTTGTTTTCCTAATAAAATCTGGTGTTGCTGCTGTCGAAATTCTCCAGCTTCTGGTTGGCTGAGGTATTGGTTGAAATCTTTGATTTCAATATTAGAATCTGCCAAGTTTACAATACTTTTCATTAAGGCAAAATGGTAACGTGTAATAGAAAGTCCAGAATCTTTTGATTTGTTAAGTGATGGACCCATTACTGTATAGTAACTGTCCATTAACAAAGCTAAAGAATCGAAATCCTTTTCCTCGCCGTTGTGGGTTTTGATAATAGCATTAAACCCTTTGGAAGCTGACTGATAAGCCGATATAAAGAAGATTTTCTCTCCTTCTTTTTCTACCAGCTCATTCAAATAGGTTTTTTGAGCTTTTTTGTCGGAGTAAAGACTGTTGAATGAGGCATCATACAAAATTATTTTAATCCGAATATTACTCTGATATTTCTGATGTCTAACTTGCAAATAATATATATTGGGATGCTCTGATGACACCTCAAATATAAACTGAGCATGATTGAGTATTTCGCAATGTTGGATCAACTTTTTAATCCAGCGTAGGGTTTGAGTAAAAGCAATTGTTTCTTTAATTGAGTCATCCTCAAACAGGTAAAACAAGAAACGAATAAACTTTTGCAATTCTTGGATTTTGTAAATTCCCAGCCAATTTCCATCCTGCTTGAGATCGTCGATAAAACTTTTTAAAATAGTTTCTTCAAATCGTTCCACAACTTTTTGAGTTTCGTTATTTGGGAAAGACAATAAATCCTCACCGAAAAACTTTACTGCAATCTGTCGCTTGGCCTCACGACTCTCTCTGATGTCTTCGCAAACCGATACTTCTTCCTCGCTCATTTCCTTAAATGAACTTTGACCGGATTCATGATCATTCCGCAATTTATCTTTTAAATACTGCATATCATAACTGGTGCTTAAATCTCCTAAAATTCCTCCTGTTGCTGAAATCAGAAAAATCACATTACTATTATTGCCTAACATGGAATTTATCTTAAATTCAGGCGACGTCAATATCGCGGTACTACCAATAGACACTTCTCTCAGGGCGCGATCGATCAGATTATTTTTAGGATTTTGATAACGAGAAATTTCTTTGATATTTACGATGGACTTATAACTTTCATAGACATAAGCAGTATTTAAGTATTTTAGCAGTTGATTTTGCGAGGGGCTTTCTTCACTTGCCTTTTGAACTTTAGCTATTTGTTGCGACCAAATGTCTAAAGAATGGGATTGAGAATCTTCAGCATCTAAGACGTTAGCTAGAAAATCTTTGATGGTTTTGATTTGAGATCGAACAGCGAGAATAGCATAAATTAACTCTGCGACAGAGGTATTATCTGCAACTTTTTCCTCTGTGATTTGGACGTGCCCCCCAGAAGGTCTGGTTAAAAATAATTTTTGCAGAGGTTCGAGGTTATAAATGTATAAGTTGTTGTATGCAAAAATGTTCATTAAATCATCACAGATTTTATTGTAAAGCTTTTGAGGAATCAACAAACTTCTATTATTCTCGAATTTTGAAATAACTCTGGATAACATTTCAAAATCCAATCTAACGAGATTTATATCGTCATAATTCTTGATAATACTAACAATTTCCTCCATAGATTCGTCAAGACCATTTTTGATTCGTACTATCTTTTCTAAAAAAATGATCGAATTTCCCTCCTCAACAGTCAATCTTTGATAGATGGTGGCGAATCTTTGCAGTTTTTCTTCTAAAGTCTTGTCTTTTTCAAAGTGTTCTTGAAATTCGTAAAAAGCTCCCTTATTCTTATCTACAAAAGTTAAAAACTCTCTGTTTTCATGATTTTGAGTTGAAAACAGCATAGAAAATTCTCTATTCATAGATGACAGCGCATTATTGATTGCCAGTTTTTCAGGAGAGATGATATCAATCTTCTCCTCTAGCATAATTTGATAGCCATCTTCCTGCTCGTCCAAGGCCAGGATAAACTTTCGGGAGTTGTCTGTATGCTGAATAACGTATCGATCGAGATGACTGCTTTTATTGACCCATTTTGTACCGTTGTGGATAAAGTACGGAATAGCCGTTTCAAATTTAGCATAGGTGAGCATCAAAATCCCAGATTTTTTTTGCAGAAGGTGGAGGGGGAAAAATATTTCAATTAACTTTAAACATTCAGCAGGACAATTACTTTGATCTAATTCACATTTGATGAAAAATTCTAAAAACTTTTCAATTAAATTATTCAGTTCCCGTGTTGCTCTCGTAATTTCAGAATCATTAAAATCCTCATCTCCAAAACCTGTGTTTTTTACATATTCAAGGCGTTTAATCACGTCTTTTACTTTCTCAAGGTTTCGTCGATTTTCCTGAACCTTTTCATCGGAACATACTTTTCGATCGAGCTTCCAAATTTTTGTGTTTTTGAGAATCGAAGATATCAATTTATTGTATAATTTGAGATACTCATCCGTCGTTTTCATTTCTAACGAATTGATTTTATAGACGGGAATATTTGGGTATTTGCTCACAACAGAAGTGGGAACAGATAAGTGTTCTCTCAATGGGGCAACATATATACCGATTATTTGAATATCTTTATTTTCTTCTATGGTTTGATAAATTGCTTCAAACAATTGGTGAGTTTTTCCTGAACCCGTACCATAATTGATTAGTTTTAGTTGGGGACGGTTTTCTCGGAAGCTATCTTCAATAGTTGTCAGGTAGGAATTAATAATTTTGGAACGAGGTGATTCTAACCGCTGATTAAGAGAGTCTGTTTGTTTTTGCATTACGTGTTATTACTTGATCTAGAGTAAATATATATCGTGGTATGGTCTTCTCTTTAACTAATACCCATAGTAGCGCATGAACTCTTGCAATTTGTCTCGTAAATTACTATAGGGGAGTTTTTTGGCATCTTTCTGTGCCTGTTTAGTGTATACCAGATTCCAACTCACCACTGCAACTCCCGATCGCACTCTTCAATCGGCGTTGCCATTCCTTCGCGAATCGATTCCCGCATCCCCGGCACTGAGAGAAGATACAGTGTTTCTTGTACAGATGCCCAGTCAGATTCAGATAATAACACTGCATTGCTAGTCTGTCCTGCAATCACAACAGGTTGATGTGACTCACTCACGGAATCGATCAACTGCTGTAACTGTTTTTGAGCTTCCTTGATTGGGATCATAATTTTCCACTCGTCTAATCACAAAAATTGCTACGTTAAGTCTAATACGGATCGTTGGGTGAAGGATGCAGCCCAGTTTTTATCCAAAATCGCCTGGTTGCTCGAATAGAATCTTCCTCTGGATAGCGCATATCGTTCAGATCAAGGCGGATACAAGTGGCTCTTCCTGCGGGCGTAACACCGTGAATAACTACCCCACCCTTTACCCATACAAAATGCTCAGCCCATTTTTGACTGCGAGGATTGAAAAGAGGAACGATTTCTTGGGTTTCTGGATCGATCCCGGCCACAAAATTGTAGCGTCGCTCATTGCAACGACGACAGGCTAAGGCAAGGTTGCTAATCTCATCGGAACCTTCTAGAGAGCGTGGAGTAACATGATCGATAGTAAAGCGATTAGCACTCAAACGTTCTGGGGAATGACAATATTCGCATAAATATTTCGCTCTTTCTCGAACCGCCTGTCTTATCGGATCGCTAATTGACATCTTGAGCTACCATCATTGCATTGATGTGCGTAAAGATGCGATCTAATTCCCCAATAGCTTCGAGTTCCGATGCTTCTTCTGCCATTAGTTGGTCTGCTTTCTTCTTTTCTAGCAATAATTCCATCCGCTGTTGGAGCGATTCACTAAATTTGAACAACTTCCAGCTATCCACTTTTTCAATGCAAATCTCATGGACTAACGAGGAGGGTTTTTTGAGAATTGAAACCATTTTAGACCCCTAGCTTTTGATTTTAGGTAGTGAGTAAATTATAGCTTTTATAGTCCTGGATGCCCACGGGATATAAAACCCGGTTTCTGCCTCAATATCTCAAGTGCGTTGTTATCGGAGGACATTCATCGATCGACCTAAAAATTGCTCGTATCCTTGCTGAAACTTCTCCTTTCCATTCTGCTCTATAATACTGCCGTGAGCCATAATCACTCGCTCAAAATCCCAGCCTAGAATCTTCTTCACAGATTGTCTCACTTTCTCCTTTTCGGTTGTGGCAATTCGCTCCAATAACGATGGACTCAAGCTCTTATATCCTCCCAGCACTCTAGTCGCAAATTGCGTCAGTGCTGGAAAGCTTTCATCAAAATGAAATGCTGTATCCGTTAATATCAGAGTGCGGCTTGCAGCATGGAAAAACACACATTCATTGAGTGAATCAAAACCGCTTAAACCCAATGTTCTAAATCCGTCAAAAAATACGTATTCTAGCCCATCACATAAACTATTTGTATCACTCTTGATTGTTTTGTCGATCGCTAAATCTGGTTTTTTGACTTCTAAACCTGGTACAGCCCAAAAAGTCCCGTTTGGGTAAAGTGTTTTGAAATTGCCTGCAAATAAATAGTGATAAAGATTGGGAGCAATTATGTGCTTGACCGTTCCAATTTCGTCAAGCTGACGCACAATTTCATCACTGATTTGAATCGGAGAAATAACTGCTAACTCACGATTTGCCAGCCGAATTACAGTCATCCTTGTGCCAACACTGAGTCCGAAATATCGGAAGGGCTGTTCGGCAACCCAAATATCTCTATCAATTTCTCTGAGCATTTCAAAATTTCCAAGGATGAACTTAATTAGACTAACTCACAACGGCTTTATAGTTCAATTCGGATGATATTCATTCGTAGGGGCGAAGCATTCCGGCGGTAAATCTCTGTTTGTAACTAATATATTGTCTGCGGTCATGCTTCGCCCTTACAAAATTGAGATCCACATCAAATTTGACTATCTCCCCCAGTTCCATTCTTTTTCACCCCCGGCTTAGAGCGTTTGATAGCACCGCATTCTACAGTCGCTGCATTGCCGATATTGATCACTTCGCAAGACTTGGTAAAGGAATATATTTCCGGCTTAAAAACTAGCCCCAGCCAAGTCGCTTGCATTTCTAGCTGATAGCGAGACTCTCCTTGGACGATGGAAGTTTTGACATCCCAACTCGCATCTTCTGGAACGACTTTCATTTTTTTAAATGCTTCATTTTTCAAGAAAAATCGCTCGTTGTCAATATCTATCAGCATTTTTTCTATCCGCGGCCAAGGTTTTGTGCGAGCTTGATTTTCGAGGTATTTCTCCATTTCGTTGAGGATAGTCACACCTCTAGAAGGATTGATTTTCGGCCCTTGAAATGTCACCACATAATCACTTTGTTTTAAATTTTGTGATAAAACACTCGGATACTCTTGTAGCCAACCTTGAATCAAAAAATGAAAAGCAAACCAACAAGAAAACAGCACATGAATCAGTATAATGATTAAAAATTGTGGCCGGACTAACGACTTAATTCTTTCCCATTTTGACTCACTATTCCAAATTTGTATTGCTGCTAAAACTACGATCGCGATGAGTGGGCCTGCTATCCACGCTATGTGCCGACTGTCTGGTGGCAATCTTACTAATAGCCACAGCCCAATTAAGGCACTTGTCACCCACGGACTAATACTTACTCCGTAAATTACAAAAGGTGGCTGACTGGTCAACAAACCCATTGAAATTACGAAAGATAGCCAACTTAAATCAGCAATGATTATTCTGGTTGGCATATCTGTGACAGCAGCAGCCGACAGCAAAGCTAAAAATATGCTAATCAGTAAAGGTGTTTTCCAGTGGACAATTCTAGGTGGAAGAATTGCCTTTTGGACTTTTTTGTTTTGTTCCCAAAGGTTATTGGTTAGCTTCGTAAGTTGTTGCGTGACATCCAAAAATTGTTTCATCATAGATTTTATTTAATTGATGCTTTGCAGAAATAACACGGTTAAAATCACGAAATTGCTAGCTGTGTGGGAGATTAAAACTGCACCAAACACGGTGGTTACTTGGAAAGTCTTTTGGGGAGGACGCTTGGTGAGGCTGGGCGGCCCGATGAATTGAGGTTTGGCAGCTTTTTTGGTGCCAGCAGCCACATTTTGCACGAGTTCCAATCCTTGCCATTTGGCGAAAAAAGTTATGGCTAAGACTAATACCGCGATCGCAGTTATTGCACTATAAATATCCTGTCCTCTTCCCAAGATCATGTAATCTATGAGTTGTTCTCGCAGGTCTTTTGGCAGCACGCTTTCAAGACCGAAAAAGACTAGCCAACCTACACAGGTGCAAGATAAATTGAGGATGGCTGTATATTCAACGCTGGTTCTGGGGCCGAGTTTCAGGAGTTTTTGCAGGAACCACGATTCGATCGCGATCGCCAAAAACACAATTAACATCTGAACCAAAACAGTCCGAAATGGAAAAACACTCGCAATCATAAAATTTTACAACTATAAGGGCTGCGTAGCATTACTCGTTCCCAGGCTGGGAACCAGATAACCAGTTTATAGTACAATTATAATCTGTTCAGTTACCGACCCAAGACAGACTCTGAATAATTGTTAATTATGGTAAGGAATGGCATTGGTATTCGGACAGCATCATCCCGATCGGAACGCGCGGCCGGTCAGATTCACGTCTACGATGGCGCTAGTAAGGGTAAGTCTCAGGCTGCTTTAGGCGTGGTTCTGCGTTCGATCGGACTGGGTATCAATTCTGACTCCCCCACGCGAGTCCTGCTGCTACGTTTTCTCAAGGGACCCGGCCGCTCCTACGACGAAGATGGGGCTATAGAAGCCTTACAGCGGGCGTTTCCTCACCTGATTGACCAAGTGCGTACTGGTAGGGCTGAGTATTTTGGGCCTGAAGCTATCACCAGATTCGATCGCACAGAAGCCCAGCGCGGTTGGGATATCGCGAAAGGTGCGATCGCCTCGGAACTGTATTCTGTTGTGGTACTAGACGAATTAAACCCGGTTTTGGACTTGGGTTTGCTCCCAGTCGATGAAGTAGTCCAAACTCTCAAAAACAAACCAGAATATTTGGAAGTAATCGCCACAGGGAGGGCGACTCCCCAAGCTTTGCTCGATATTGCTGACTTGCATTCAGAAATGAAGCCGCACTACCACCCCGCAGCGGCAGAACATAATATAACGGGTATTGAAATATACACAGGTGCTGGCAAGGGTAAGTCTACCAGTGCTCTGGGGAAGGCTTTGCAGGCGATCGGCAGGGGGATCAGTTTAGACCAATCTCACCGGGTGTTAATCGTGCAGTGGCTGAAAGGCGGCACCGGTTATACGGAAGACGCGGCAATTGCAGCTTTGCGCCAAAGTTACCCGCAGCTAGTGGATCATCAGCGGTGTGGCCGGGATGCTATAGTTTGGCGCGGGCAACAGCAGGAGTTGGACTGTACCGAAGCTGAACGTGGCTGGGAAATTGCTAAAGCTGCGATCGCCAGCGGTTGGTATAAAACAATTATTCTGGATGAACTCAATCCCACAGTAGACTTAGAACTATTGCCAGTAGAGCCGATCGTGGAAGCCTTGCTACGCAAGCCCCGCGATACCGAAATCATTATCACTGGGCGCTGTCACAAACCCCACGCTTATTTTGATTTAGCAAGTGTGCATTCAGAGGTATACTGTCACAAACACTACGGCGATCGGGGCGTAGAGCTCAAGCGTGGCGTAGACTTTTAAGGCCTAGATCTGAACCCTTTTTTCATCCTAAATCTGAAACTTCCTTTTATGGACGCGATCCCAGCTCGCTGATCCAGCATGGAACATTCAGAATATGAACCGCGTCTGGGAGAGCGTAAGCACCTAAGACCGTCCAATTAAGGATTATAGAAGGGTGAAGGCATTGAAAATAAAACCTTACAACGAAAAAGTCCCCCATCCAGAAAGTCTAGACAGAGTTAACAGAACTAGACTAGACTTACGACGGGCAAACAAGTTAAACTACAGCGGCATCCAAACATTCAGTGTTTTAGGTGGTCTCTGTAGTCGCAACAGCGACGATAAATTAAGTAGAGGAGTGAATCTGTAATGACAACGCTAAATAACGATTCTAATGTAGTAGATTTAAACCTTCCGGGACTGGGACCGGATACAATCAATGCTGGAGCAGGGAATGATTTCATCAGAACCTCCACCCTGGGCGGCAGCTTCATAAAGGGCGAGGACGATAACGACACTATCATTTCTGTTGGCCCGAATGATACTATCGAAGGCGGCAACGGCGAAGACTCAATCAGGTCTCAGCGCACTCCTGCTTTGCTGTTTGGTGAGGCAGGCAACGACACGATAGTCGCTGAAGCCCGCGCTACGATGCAGGGCGGTGCGGGAGACGATCTCCTCCAAGGCACTGTCGAAGCTAACGTCATATATGGTAATGAGGGTGCAGATATACTTTTGGGCGGGGCCAAGAACAGAGACACCCTCTACGGTGGCAAGGGCAATGACTCCTTGGGCTTCTTCAAAGCAGGCGGAGGCAACAACCTTGAACTTACGTTATCTGGAGGCTCCGGTGGCAACGAAGGAAGCAACTTCTTGCGGGGCGACTTGGGTGACGACTTGGTTGTGGGCATCAATATCAGAGACAGCCTCTTCGGCGGTAAAGGTAACGACACGGTGCAGGGTGTTGGCAGCAGCAGCTACCTGGAGGGCGGTGAGGGCGACGATTCTCTATATATTAAGAATTCTACCCAGACCCAATTCAACGCATTCACTGGTAACAGCAACGATACTGTGACTGTCGGCGTTGAAAAAATCACTTTGCAGGGCGGTGCCGGCAACGATACTATCACTGGCGGTTACGGTCAGTCGGGTGGTGGCAAAAACTTGTTTGACGGCGGCGACGGTAACGACAGGATAACGGTTTTCGCCACGCAGGATACCGCCCTCGGAGGTGCAGGCAATGACTTCATCGAATCGACTACTGTGCCACCCCTCTTTAACCCATTACCTAACCCAGCGGGTCAGACATTTATAGGCTCTCGGAGTTTACTGGACGGCGGGGCGGGCAACGACACGATCATCGGTGGCTTTTCCTCTGCCTCTGATACGTTACTTGGCGGCGAAGGCGAAGATACCCTGAGCGGTATCTTTCGTATAGCCTCTGGTGGAGACGGCAACGATACGATCAATGCCAATGGTACTTTTACTGGTACTACTCCTACTTCTATTACTCTCGACGGCGGCCTGGGTAACGATAGCTTAATTGGCAATATTACCAATCCTGTCGGCACCATCGTCACCAACATCATGAATGGTGGCGCAGGGAATGACACAATCATTTTTGGTACAGTGCGCGATAAGTTGAGTGGCGATGATGCCGGCAATGACTTCATCTCCTACGCCAGCAGCGTTGACTTTAACACTCCCGGTCGTACAACGACGAACATTATTACCGACAACCAGGGTAACAACGTCATCTTTGGTGCTAACGGTAGTGATGTCATCAATACTGGTAGCGGGAATGACCTACTGTTCGGCGGCCCAGCCACTCCCCTCACCGCAACCACAACTGTTGATGGAGACGATACCTTAAATTCCGGCGCTGGAAACGACACCCTGGTGGGCGGCTTTGGTAACGACCAATTAATTGGAGGTGATGGCGACGACTCTCTCGTCGGCGGGCCTGGTGCAGACACGCTGATTGGTGGCAACGGTAGTGATACCTTTTACTTCACCAACTTCGGTGAGGGTGCTGGTGGTGGGTTCCCGAACGGCACTAGCCCCGACCAAATCCAAGAGTTTGTGAGCGGTCAAGACAAGCTTCTGTTCAAGCGCGATGATGGCTTCCCCGGCTTGAACCCATCCCCCAATACGAATCGACTTGGTACTCCATCTTTCCTTGTAGTTGACCAAGGGGATTACACAGGCACTTCTACAACGTTACAAACAGCGTTAATCGTTTACGAAGCTTCAAACGGCAGGCTGTTGTACGACTCTGATGGTGTTGGTGCTACTCCTTCTATTTACCTGGCACTTATCGGCAACAAACCGAGCCTTACTGTGAATGACATTAACCTGATTTAATTTGGGTAGGAGTTGTGGATAGGATTCTGAAAAGATTGTCCTACCAACTCTAAAAACTTAATGTGTTATGTTTCGAGCTGGGGATATCTATCCCTGGCTTTTTTATTGGTATTGGGGCATCGGGCATTGGGCATTGGGCATTGGGCATCGGGCGGGTTTATGAGATTGTTTGTGAGTGGCAATTATGGTTGGTGAACCCGCCCCTACATTGATGGTGCAATTTGTAGGGGCGGGTTCACCGATAAATTTTGCCACCCACAAACAATCTTGAAAAACCCGCCCCCGCCCAACCAATAACCCCGATCGACCATCCTCACCCAATCGTTAAATTCAATAATATAATTGATATATGAGTAAAAGTCGATTATTGTCCCAGACTAATATTCTCTTTTGTCCTTCAAAAAAAGTGATTAATAGTGAAATTACCAAATGGTCGTCTAGCAGATTTAGGCAATAAAATAGAAGAATATTCTCTAAATCTGAATCACCAAGAAGGAAAAAATAAAGCTATTTTGTTTGCCAGTAAGTTAGGCATTACCATAGAAAATGCTGAACTGCTCAAACAGGCTTTAAAAAAAGCTGCTATCAACGAAGACGTTGTTATTCAAAAAACCAATGAATATGGAACATATTACAACATGAAATTCTGGTTGAAAACGGAAGTAGGTGAATCTCTGATTCTAGCAGCTTGGATTATCCGCTCAGGTGAAAATTTTCCCAGATTAACAAGTTGTTATCCAGTCAAAAAGTGAGGTAAAAATAATGGAAATAATTAAAGACCTAGATATTGTTGCTTTAACAGAAGACTTAGAAGGAACTCATTTTGAAACAAAACAAATCATTAAATTGTCTAAAGGACAAGTCGGAACAGTTGTGATGGAATTTGATGGCAGTGCTTTTGAGGTAGAATTTTCTCATCAAGATGGCACAACTTATGCGATGGAGACAATTCCCGCCACCAAATTGATGCTTTTACATTATGAATTAGTAGGGGCGGTTCGCCGATGAATTTTGCCACCCACAAACAATCTTGAAAAACCCGCCCCCGCCCAATCAATAACCCCGATCAACCATCGTCACCCAATCGTTATAATCAATTT
>REAP01000065.1 GCA_004294385.1 Oscillatoriales cyanobacterium
TTGAGCGGTCGCTAAAAATCTGATCAGATAGCGCGATCGCTTTTACTTTTGCCGATCGCACCCGAGAATGAAACAACCCTGGGTTTAAACCCCTGTCTCAAAGCCCAAGTCCTCTCAAAGAGGACTGAAGAGTTCCTTGATGTGTATTGGTTTCAGGCAATTCAGTCGGTTTTAACCGACTTTAGCTATTAGACAGGGGTTTGAACCCCTGTCGGACTCGTGGGATGACTAATGGACTTGGCGGGCTCAGAGCTTAACTTGACACCTATGGGCACTATCGTGTCCTGACAAATAATTATATAAAACCATATGCAAGAGTTAAAAAATGCCGAGTCAGAATATGGACAACAATTTCGCAATCTTCAGATAGAACTGCGGGAACGATGGCATAAACTTGAAGAATTCGATAGCGGAGATTGTGACATCATCGTCATTCCTTCTATCAGTTTAGATCAGCAAGAAATGCAAAAAGTTCCTGGTGCTTATCACTACGAGGAACGACATTTATTTTCGTTGATTCGTCTGCGAAATCCCCGCACACGCCTGATTTATATCACTTCTGAGCCACTGCATCCAATGATCGTTGATTATTATTTGCAATTACTCCCAGGTATTCCTTTTTCACACGCGCGCGATCGGCTTTTGCTATTCTCTACTTACGATGCTTCTGCCAAATCCCTCACCCAGAAGATTTTAGAGCGGCCACGATTGATGGAACGGATTCGTCAAGCAGTGCGATCGACAAAATGTTATATGGTTTGTTACAACTCAACGTCTCTAGAGCGGGAGTTATCTGTGAAGTTAGGAATCCCTTTGTGGGCTAGCGATCCAGATTTGCTTTATTGGGGAACAAAAAGTGGCAGCAGGCAGATTTTTGAAGAATCCGGTGTACCTTATCCTGACGGTTCCGAGCTAGTTTGGAGTGCGGCAGATTTGGCAGAAGCAGCAGCCCAATTATGGGAACGCCAGCCCCATTTGCAGCGGATGGTAATTAAGCTAAATGAGGGCTTTTCCGGTGAGGGAAATGCTATTTTGGAACTGAAGCCGATCGCGAATACATCACATTCTGAAAAAGTAAAATTAATTAGCGATTGCTTTCTACATTTGCGTTTTCAAGCAACCGGAGAAACTTGGGAAAATTTCAGTAGCAGAATCCCAGAATTAGGGGCAATTGCCGAGGCATTTATCGAAGGATCAGAAAAGCGTTCGCCCAGCGTTCAAGGCAGAATTGTCCCCAGTGGCGAAGTCGAAATTCTCTCCACCCATGACCAGATTTTAGGAGGCCCAGATGGTCAAATTTTCTTGGGCTGTCGATTTCCTGCGGACGAATCCTATCGGTTAGCATTGCAAGAATCCGGCAGAAAAATCGGGCATAACTTGGCAGAAAAAGGTGCTTTAGAGCAATTTGGGATAGATTATGTTGCTGTGCGACAGGATGACGGTAAATGGGACATTCAAGCAATTGAAATTAACTTACGAAAAGGTGGCACAACTCATCCGTTTATGGCGCTGAAACTGTTGACTAATGGTCGGTATGAGGGTTCTACAGGTTCATTTTATAGTCAGCAGGGCCGTCCGAAATATTATGTGGCTTCTGATAATTTGAAAAAAGAACGCTATCGGGGATTATTACCGAATGATTTGATGGATATTATTGCTGATAATCAACTACACTTTGACAGTGGTACTGAGACTGGTACTGTGTTTCATTTGATGGGTTGTTTGTCGGAATTTGGGAAATTGGGATTGACAAGTATTGGCAATTCGCCAGAAGAGGCTGAGGAGATTTATAATAAAGTTGTCAAGGTACTCGATCGCGAAACCTGATCGGATTTTAGATTTTAGATTTTAGATTTTAGATAGAAACGGAGGACACTCCAAGAGCCCAAGGAGTGTCAACTTAAGGTAGAACCAATAGTCCGGCAGGGGTTTAAACCCCTGCCTCAAAGCGCAAGTCCTCTCAAAGAGGACTGAAGAACTCTAACACGGGGCGGGCTGACAGCTTAAGTTGACACCAATGGGCTCTTGGAGTGTCCCTACCCGGATAAATTGTAGGGACACTCCAAGAGCCCATTGGTGTCAACATTGTGGGTAATATTAATTCCGGTGCGACCGGATTTGATATCATTCCGATCAATAATTCATCCGTTAAATCCGTTACATAATCCGTTGCCGAACTTCCTTCCGCTATGGCTAATTTTTAACTGGATAAATGGGCGAAGGATCGATCGAACCTGTGCGATTCAGAGGCCAAAAACGCACAACTGCCCTACCGATAATATTTGGCTTAGGTACATAGCCCCAATAGTGGCTGTCGCAGCTTGCGTTGCGGTTGTCGCCTAGTACCAAGTAAGAATTTTGAGGGACAACAGCGGGCCCGTAGGGATACTGTGGAATTTCTTCAATATATTTTTCCTGTAGTGGCTGCTTGTTAATATACACTTTTCCTTGTTTGACTTCCACGCTGTCCCCTGGAAGTCCGATTACTCGCTTGATGTAGGCATCTTTGATCGGCGGCGGCTGTCCCGTACACAAGCTGGCCGAGTCTGGAGGCATAAATACGATAATATCTCCTCGCTGAGGGTCTTTAAATCGATAGCTCACTTTATCGATAATTAGGCGATCGTTAATTTGTAAGGTGGGAAGCATTGAGCCTGTGGGAATGTAGCGAGCTTCAGCAACGAGGGTGCGAATGCCAAAGGCTAAGACTGCTGCTAAGCCGATCGTCTTAATTCCTTCTATCCAGGGGTTTTCGGTGTCTTGCGGGGGTTTTTGGTCCGCTGACTTGTCTAAACGAGTCATAGGTATTCTAGTCACTAGGCTGAATACAAATTATAGCAGAAGTCAGAAGTCAGAAGTCAGAAATTGATGTAAAAATGCAATAGAATCAATGGTGTTAGCGGAACTCTTTTAAGGATAAAATATTTCTACGCTAGCACGCTGTTTACTAAATTAATCATATCTTATGGCTCCCACATCAAGTTTGTTAATCCGCCGCGCTCGCATTCTTTTGCCCAATGGTGAGTTTTTGGTAGGAGATGTGCAAATCTGCGATGGCAAAATTGTCAATGTTGCTGCGAAAATTGTCGAATCGGGCGATCGCGAAATAGATGCGATCGGTCTAACTTTGTTACCGGGAGTAATTGACCCCCAGGTGCACTTCCGCGAACCGGGATTGGAACACAAGGAAGATTTGTTTACGGCTAGCTGTGCTTGCGCTAAAGGCGGTGTGACATCATTTTTGGAAATGCCGAATACGCGACCTCTGACCACAACTCAAGCCGCTTTAGATGATAAACTGCGCCGCGCTGCTGAGAAGTGTTTGGTTAATTATGGCTTTTTTATTGGAGCTACGGCTGAGATTTTACCCGATTTGTTGAATGCGAATCCAGTATCGGGAATTAAAATTTTCATGGGTTCGATGCACGGAGACTTGTTGATGGATGATGCAGCAAATTTAGAAGCAGTGTTTGCAAAGGGCGATCGATTAATTGCGGTGCACGCAGAAGATCAAGTTAGAATTAATCAGCGTCGTCAAGAATTTGCTGGTGTTACCGATATTGCAGTTCATTCCAAAATTCAAGACAATCAAGCCGCTTTATTGGCTACTCAACTAGCAGTAAAACTTTCCAAAAAATATCAGCGGCGGCTACATATTCTGCATCTATCTACAGGAGAAGAAGCTGAGTTTTTGCGGCAAGAAAAACCGAGTTGGGTAACGGCGGAAGTGACACCACAGCATTTGTTGTTAAATACCAGTGCTTATGAAACCATTGGTAGTTTCGCTCAAATGAATCCACCTTTGCGATCGGCCCGCGATAATGAGATACTTTGGCAAGCTTTACTCGACGGCGTAATTGATTTTATCGCCACCGATCACGCGCCCCACACTTTAGCTGAAAAAGCTCAAACTTATCCAAATACACCATCAGGAATGCCCGGTGTTGAAACTTCTTTACCTTTGATGCTGACGCAAGCAGTCGCGGGAAAGTGTACAGTTGCTCAAGTTGCTAATTGGATGTCAACGGCAGTTGCTAAAGCTTACAAGATTCCGAATAAGGGTAAAATTGCCCCTGGTTTTGATGCGGACTTAGTATTGGTCGATTTGGAGAAGTATCGCCCGGTTGTGGGAGCAGAAATGGCGAGTAAGTGCGGCTGGAGTTCCTTTGAAGGTTGGAATTTGACTGGCTGGCCTGTAGTGACTATTGTGGGAGGAAAAGTGGTTTTTGAGAATGGAAAATTGGATACAAATGTGAGAGGAGAAGCCTTGACATTTGATGCGGACTAAGCATGGATTAAGGTCAAGTGTTATAATTGGGTATTCCCGATCGCAAAGGCGATATTACCTATGCTTCTCCAAGAACTAGAAACACAACTCTTGGCCTTAACTCCCAGTGAAAAAGCCGAAGCCCTACGGCTTTTAGCCCAAAGTTTAAACAATAGCTGGCCTGGAATTACCAAAACTCCGAACTTGTGCGGAGGCGATGCTTGTATCGCCAAAACTAGACTTCCCGTTTGGCTGTTCGTGAGTTTGCGCCGTCAAGGTTCAAGCGATGCCGAAATTCTGCAATTTTACCCCCATTTGAATGCTGAAAATTTAGTCAATGTTTGGACTTATGCTGAGGCAAATTTGGAAGAAATTGAAACAGCAATCTGCAAAAATGAGGAAGCCTGAGTTATGCTGAATTTGTATGCAGACAAACAATTTACTTTCTCAAGAACAGGCAAGATGCCTGTTCCACAAAGAGTGAATTTTCTTGTGGAACAGGCATCTTGCCTGTTCATAAAAGGCTGATTGAGAAAGGTGCAACATCTAAGTTCGATCGCCCTTTCTCAATCCTGTAATAGCCAATCCAATAATTTGCCATCGCCAATCAATTCAATTTGCCGCCCATTATCGCAATAACTCAGACAAATTTGCAAACAATCATCGGGTTTGTATGGCAATCTTTCCGCCCACTCTATCGCCACTATTCCCAAATCCATTTCTAATCCATCCCAATAACTTTCTAGGTGTAAACCCTCCACTTCCTCTGTTTCTAACCGATACAGATCCAAATGATAAAGCGGAATTCGCCCTTCTAAATACTCGTTGATTAGGGTGAAAGTAGGACTTTCAATAGAGTCTTGAATTTCTAAACCTTCGGCAATACCTTGAACTAGAGTAGTTTTGCCAGCACCCAAATCTCCTTCTAATAAGATGACAGTGCCAGCAGGGATAGATCGCCCTAATGTGACACCCAACTTGTGCGTAGCTTCAGCATCTGGAAGAGAAAGTATCATTTTAGTTATCTGTTATTTGTTATTTGCGGTGCCCTGAGCGGAGTCGAAGGGTTATTCGTTATTCGTTATTTGTTACTCGTTTGGATCTCCGAATAACCAATAGCCAACAGTCAACAGTCAACAGTTAACAGTTAACAGTCAACCGTCAACCGTCAACCGTCAACCGTCACCAGCTTAAATGTTTTGGGCGCGACTGTACCACCGCAGCAACATCCCCGCCAACCTTTGAGAATTGTGGCGAATTAAACCCGTATGTTCATCTTCATCCATCACATTAGCAATGACAACTCGCCGCCCCAATTGCGTTACGGCTTCTCGATCGAGCATTACAGGATAGGAATTATCCTGGGAATAACCGATCAAAGCCTTTGCAGAAGGGACTTTTCCTTGAACTACTACAGCATCAAATAGTGGCCGCCCGCAAGCACGATCGATCGCACGAATGTGATCTGCGACCGTATAGCCATCGGTTTCCCCCGGTTGAGTCATAATATTGCAAACATAAATGCGCGGAACTTCGCTACGGGCGATCGCATCAGCAATTTCCGGTACCAACAAATTTGGAATTACACTCGTATAAAGACTCCCCGGCCCAATAATAATAAAATCCGCTTCCAGAATCGCTTCCACAGCCCTCGGCAAAGCCGGAGGATTAGCAGGAGTGCAGCCAATTTTGAGGATTTTCCCGTTAGCTTTGGTAATACTGGACTCCCCCTCAATCCTCCGGCCGTCCGCCAATTCTGCCCACAAAGAAACGTCGCTCAGAGTAGCCGGCAGCACTTCCCCTCTGACTGCTAAAACCTTGGAACTAGCAGCGATCGCCTGTTCAAAATCTCCAGCAATATCACTCATCGCCGTCAAAAACAAATTCCCAAAACTATGACCAACCAAACCGTCACCAGCGCGAAAACGATATTGAAACAACTCAGTCAATAACTTTTCCTCATCGGCCAAAGCAGCCAAACAATTGCGAATGTCACCCGGTGGTGGCACCCCAATTTCCCGTCGCAGCCGCCCCGAAGACCCTCCATCATCGGCTACCGTCACAATAGCCGTGATTTTGGCACTATCATCCTTCAATCCTCTCAGCAAATTAGAGAGGCCTGTGCCGCCACCAAGTGCGACAATTTTTGGGCCACGGTTTAGTCTACGGTGATTGATGAGGCGATCGACCAATTCCTCATTTCCTTCGGGCATCAACACTTGAGTAATCGAGTTCAAACTGCGGGTTTGTCCCCAGAGAATTAACAAAATCCCGGTAGCGATAACTACGGGCCCCGATATGTAATTGGGAACAACTTCCGCAATCCAGGTCAAAAAATTTCTCAACAATTGCAAGAAAAAGAAAATGGGAGTCATCCCAGTCCAAATCGCTAAACCCAAACTGGTAAGTACCACCCCACTTGCACTGATCAACAGCCACCGTTTCACCAAGAGTCCAGGGGACAACCACTTGAACCACTGGTGAATTCGCCCGTTCCGCAAAGAAAAAGGGTAAGGATTTCTGGATTTGACAACAACCTGTCTGGCTTTAACCCAGACACGGAGGGCTTTGGGAAACGAACTAATTGACATGGTTAATTAGTCTTAAGGGTATTGGAACGGCTCAACCTGACAAATTTACAATACAAGAGAGTTTTGATTCTGACCGTCAATTTAAGTGATTAGTGATTAGTGATTAGTCATTAGTCATTAGCTAGACTGTTGACTGAGGAATGACCACATCTTAATCACATTTTATGGCTGAGCCGCTAATCGAACTCAAGGGGATAAGTAAGTCCTTTGGCCAGAGTCCGATCCTCGATGGAGTCGATCTGAAGATTTATCGGGGAGAGGCCCTGGCAATTATTGGCCCTTCCGGGACGGGGAAATCTACGATTTTGCGGATCATTGCGGGTTTGCTGGTTCCAGATGCCGGTGAGGTTTTTGTTCAGGGACAGCGGAGGGTTGGATGGGTGGATGACGTGGCAGATCCGATCGGGATTGGGATGGTGTTTCAACAAGCGGCTTTGTTTGATTCGCTGACGGTGGAGGAGAATGTTGGTTTTTTACTGTATCAGCATTCTAAGCTGCCGCGCCGCCGGATTCGAGAATTGGTGGAGGAAAAGCTGGAGATGGTGGGTTTGCCGAAAATTGGCGATCGCTATCCGGCGCAGTTGTCTGGGGGAATGCGGAAGCGGGTCAGTTTTGCCAGGGCAATTATGGCAAATCCCGATAATGCTAGGGATAATCCAGAGGTTTTGTTATATGACGAACCGACGGCGGGTTTAGATCCCATCGCTTCGACGGTAATTGAAGATTTAATCCGCGATTTGCAGAGGGCCCAGGGTGTTTGCAGCACTTATGCGATCGTCACTCACCAACAAAGTACCATCCATCGCACAGCCGATCGCATCGTGTTTCTCTATCAAGGCAAGGTGCAGTGGGAGGGAACAGTCAGCGACATTGCATCGACAGATAATTTATTAATTCAACAATTTTTTAGTGGCAGTGTTACTGGGCCGATTCAAATTATTGGATAGTCAATTGTCATTAGTCATCAGTCATTAGTCATTAGTCAGCAGTCATTAGTCAGCAGTCATTAGTTATTAGGAGCGAGGGTAATATGGCAACAAAAAGTTTTCAGGAATTGCGGGTTTATAAATTATCAGAACGACTAGCTGATGAAATTTGGACAACTGTTAACACTTGGGAGCCATTTGCCAAAAATACGATCGGCCAACAAATTGTCCGTTCCGCCGATAGCGTCGGTGCTAACATAGCAGAAGGAGTCGGACGAGGCAGCTATCAAGACAATAGACGTTTTGTCAAGATAGCTAGAGGTTCTTTATATGAAACTCAACACTGGTTGAGACGAGCTTACACTCGAAACCTTTTAACCGTTGAACAAGTAAATACATTCACAACAATCATTAATGACTTAGCCCCTCAATTAAACTCATACCTACAATCTATCGGGTCATCTCCTAAAAATCATCATGAATAACAAATAGCTAATGACTAATGACCAATGACTAATGACCAATGACTAATGACCAATGACTAATGACTAATGACTAATGACCAATGACCAATGACCAATGACCAATGACTAAGGAGGCCATATGCGATCGCGAACTGTAAGAGAAGGTTCTGTCGGGTTTTTAATTTTAGTAGGAATCGGCTTATTTGGAGGCTTAGTTCTCTGGCTACGTGGCGTACAAATTGGCAACCGCACTTACAAATTCACCGTAGAGTTTGCCAGTGCCCAAGGGATGCAAATAGGTACACCAGTCAGATATCGCGGAGTTGCAGTCGGTAAAGTTACTACCCTCAAACCGGGTTCCAACGGAGTAGACGTGATCCTGGAAATTTCTCCTGGTAACTTAGTCATGCCGCGCGATGTCGCGATCGAAGCGAATAAATCCGGTTTAATTGGCGAAGCATCGATCGACATTACACCAAACTCAATTCTAGCAGAATCATTAATTACTGCCAATCCCTTAAGTGGCGACTGTCCCGCTGAAATCATCTGCAAAGATTCCCGTTTAAAAGGTCAAGCTGGAGTCAGTCTCGACGAACTAATTCGCTCCACAGTCCGCCTAACCAACTTGTACACAGATCCCGCCCTATTCAATAATATTAAATCGATTTCTGAAAACACAGCAAGTACGGCAAAAGGCGCGGCTAAACTCACTCAAGATTTATCTAGCTTGACCCAAACAGCGAAAGGAGAAATCAAAACTTTAAGTCAATCCGTGAAAGGAGATGTCAACAATTTAAGTCAATCAGTGAAAGGAGAATTGGGAAGTTTAAATCAATCAGTCAAAGGAGAATTGGGAAGTTTAAATCAATCATTGAAGGGAGAAGCTGGCAGTTTAAATCAGTCAGTCAAAAAAGAAATATCAGGAGTAGCTGCCGATGTTTCTCAAGTAGCAAAGACGGCGGACAGTTCCACAAAAGCGGTATCTGCCGCTGCTATAAATTCAGCCAACTCAGTGACTAAAGCCGCTAATCAAATTACCTTAACAGCCAATGAACTCAATTCCCTCGTCACAACCAACAGATCAAGTTTAGTTTCAACTCTGAATAATCTCAATCAAGCCAGTCAAGAAATTCGTGTCACTGTCAGCAGTTTGAGTCCGACCATTAATCGAATTAACCAAGGACAATTACTGAGCAATCTAGAAATTTTATCAGCAAATGCGGCCCAAGCTGCTGCTAACTTGCGAGATTTATCTGGCAATGTGAATAATCCAGCAACATTCCTGTTATTACAACAAACTTTAGATTCAGCACGCGCAGCACTTCAGAATGTGCATAAAATCACTGCCGATGTAGACGAAGTTACAGGAGATCCAGCTTTTCGTAACAACATTCGCAAGTTATTAAATGGATTAGGAGGTTTGTTCAGTTCCACAGAACAATTGCAACAGCAAGTGAAAGTAGCTCAAACATTGGCTCCACTTTCTAGTCAATTGAATCCCAATTTTAATCCCAGTACAACAGAAGTAGTTCCATCTGCTAAACCGAGGGTTTTGAGTTTGCCAAACAAACCAAAATCCCCGGTTGTACCATCGGAGACAGCCCAAAAATCGGAATCTGTCGGCTCTGAGAATAATCCTTAGATTATTGTATAATTCACAACAGGAAATAAATACCTTTTTAAGAAAACCAAACCAATGATGCAAACATTATCAAAACCGAACAACCAACAATTTAGTTTTGTTAATTCGTTGACGGGGAATATGAGTTGACGAAGTTCCGGGGAGACGATATAATTGAATCGGCTGCTTTTCCAGAGTTGAACTTGAGCGCTCAACAGGTGTTTTAAGCAGGAATTGTGAATGAATAAGGAGCGAGTTAGCCATGACTACCATAACATTAGAACAAAAATTAGATCATGCCTTGCTATTTCCAGGATTAACCTGGGAACAATTCAAGACTTTAGAATCGATGCTGGATATTCCAGGTGTTCGATTGTCATTTTTAGATAAGGTGTTCGAGATTCAAAGAATGCCTGGAAGGAAACACGAAATAGTTAAGGCGCGCATTGGTGCTTTGCTGGAAATCTATTTGCTAAAAGCAGACATAGATTACACTCCAACAGGTTCAGTGACTTTGGAAAGCAAAGAAGGTTTAGTTAGACGGGAAGCAGATAAATCTTACGAATTGGGTGCTGATAGAGAACGTCCAGATTTGGCGATCGAAGTTGTCATCACTAGCGGTGGTATTGATAAACTGGAGGCTTACAAACGCCTGAAAATCCGTGAAGTTTGGTTTTGGGAAAAAAGCCAATTGTCTCTGTATGCTCTCAGAGAGGAAGGATACGAAAAGATTGCTAGTTCGGAATTGCTACCAGAACTTGATATGGCTTTGTTTGTGAAGTGTATGAATATTGCGAATCATGTTGAGGCCATCAAAGAATTCAAAAGTGCGATCGATATCTAATACTAATTCTCAAAACTCATCCAACAGTAGCTGTAGGGTGCGTCGCCACCCTTAAATCCCAAAAACAATAAACAATCTCACAGCGACGCACCTTACAAAATAACCAAAAAAGCTTATAATAGACATACAAATCATAGGAAGCGCGACCATGACAACAGTCGTTCCCACCCTCAAAAAATCTGAACTCGTATACCCTAGCGCTGATGGAGAACCAGTGGCAGAAACTTATGACCATGTTTATGCAATCTTAACCACTTTATCAGTCTTAAAACAATACCTCGCTGACCGTCGAGCTACTGTTTTAGGAAACCAATTTTTATACTACGCCCAAGGTTTCCCAAAAGTCCGCGTAGCACCTGATGTGATGGTGATTTTTGATGTTGAACCGGGTGGCAGAGATAATTACAAAATCTGGGAAGAGGGACAAGTGCCGAAAGTGATTTTTGAAATGACATCACTAAGCACGCAGTCGGAAGATAAAGTGATTAAAAAAGATTTGTATGAAAGATTAGAAGTTCAGGAATACTGGTTATTTGACCCAAAAGGTGAATGGATTCCTGAAAAGTTGCGCGGATATCGACTGGGGGTAGAGGGTTATCAAGTAATTACAGATAGTCGTTGCCAAGTATTGCAACTACGTTTAGAAATAGAAGGAAAACTGATTGGGTTTTATCGGGAAGATAAGGTCGAAAAATTATTAACTTCTGATGAATTGACTTCAGCTTTAAAAGCGGAACGGCAACGGGCTGAGGCGGAACGGCAACACGCAGAAGTGGAGAGTCAACGTGCACAATCGGAAAGTCAACGTGCTGCTGAACTCGAATCTTTGCTAGCGCGTTATCGAGAGCAGTTTGGAAAATTGCCATAGAAGTAATATCAATTCTGGTTTCACTCAGACATGATATAGAGTGACAAGACAGTCGTTTCCCTACGGCGATTAATTGTAGGGAAACGGCACTGCCGTGTCCTGATTTCGGGTAAGCCGTGTCCTAATTTCGGGTAATATTAATGCAGAAGCAGCAAAAAAGTTTATAATAAAGTAGATAACTCATAGGAAGCACGACCATGACAGCAGTCGTTACCACCCTCAAAAATTCTGAAATCATATACCCTAGCTCTGATGGAGAACCAGTGGCAGAAACTTACGATCATCTTGACGCAATTATAACCACTTTAGTAGTTTTAAGACAATACCTGGCTGACCGTCGAGCTACTGTTTTAGCAAACCAATATTTATACTACGCTCAAGGTTTCTCCAAATTGCGCGTAGCACCTGATGTGATGGTAATTTTTGATGTAGAACCAGGCGGCAGAGATAATTACAAAATCTGGGAAGAAGGGCAAGTGCCGAAAGTGATTTTTGAAATGACATCACCAGGTACAAAGTCGGAAGATATAATCAATAAAAAAGACTTGTATGAAAGGATAGAAGTTCAGGAATACTGGTTGTTTGACCCTAGAGGTGAATGGATTCCCGAACAATTGCGTGGGTATAGATTGGGGGAAAATGGGTATCAATTAATTACAGACAGTCGCAGCGAAATATTGCAACTGAAGTTAGAAATAGAAGGAAAAGTGATTGGATTTTATCGGGAAGATAATGGAGAGAAATTATGGATACCCGATGAATGGGCTTCAGCTTTTAAAGCTGAAAGTCAACGTGCTGAAGCTGAAAGTCAACGTGCTGCTGAACTAGAAGCTTTGTTAGAGCGTTATCGATCGCAGTTTGGAGAATTACCACAGGATAATGGCTAAAGATGGAGGGGTGCGATCGAACATCACCAATTCGATCGCACTTCTAATTCTCGGTTAAATAGTGTTGACAAATCTAAATTTTTGTGTTAAGCGAATCTCGAATTTTACAACTGATCGTTTTGCGATCGAACTTGGGCATTCTAGATATAGGTACTTCGTGAGTGCCTGGAAACCCTCTAGGCAAAGGATTGACGATGGAAAGTACGCAGAAAAAGTCTAGTAATATTCCGGTTCGTAAGGGCGATTCCCTACGGGATAGCTACGCTTCACGTATTAAGCAGATTTTTGCGTTTGTATCAATGGCTGGCTTTGCGGGTTCGGCAATTTTTGGTATGGTAAGTCTGTTCAGTAGCGGTTTGAGCAGCCAGCACCAGCAAAAGCAGGCTGCGGTGGTTGTTTCCCAGGAATCTCTGTTGGCGGCGCAGGAACGGGGTTACGTGGGGGTTTTGCAGCGGGAACCGCTGAATCAGACGGCTCTGGAGGGGTTGGCAAATGTGCGGTTGGAGATGAATAATAAGGTGGGTGCGATCGAGCCTTTGGAGAAGTTGGTGAAGCTAAATCCTGACAGAGCTGATTATAAGGTATTGTTGGGGCAGGCGAAGGGGAAGTAAGACACCAACATAATAACTACCGATTGATGTATTTGTGACAATTATAAATAACAGTAAAAAGTGAGTTTTATGATTAAAGTTCTGAAAAATTGGCAAGAAATCGGTGACGCAACTCTCACTCTACAGCGCCAAGGTCTCCCAACACACTCGGACACTCGGAAAAATTGGGACTTGTCCCTACTTTACGAAACTATTGGTTCGGAAAATAGAAATTCTCGAATTGTCGATCTTGGATGTAGTCCCGGTTGTACTCTGGTTTTTTTAATTAGCCTTGGATTCACAAACCTATATGGCATAGATTTCGATCTGGATTTTAATGGAGGTAGAAATTTCCCCGCTAATCTTTATCAGGGGGATCTTACAGATACAACTTTTGAGAGCGATTTTTTTGACGTGGCAATTAGTATTTCTGTAATCGAACATGGCGTAGATTTAAAAGACTTATTTAATGAAGTTAACAGAATTCTAAAAAATGATGGATTACTATTTTTGACAACTGATTATTGGGGAGAGAAACAGGATGTTGGGGAAATTAATCCCCTGGGGTTGCCCTGGAAAGTATTTTCTGAAGCAGATATACAAGAGTTAATTAATGTAGCTCAAGATTATGGATTTTGCTTAAACGAGGACATAAATATTCCTAGCTGTTCAGAGCGGACTATTATTTGGCAAGGGATAGAATACACATTTATTGCTTTGATATTCAAAAAAAAAGAAACAGTTTATCAAAAAAGCATAGAGAAAGTTGACGAAAGTGTATTTTTAGTTGAAGGCTCAATCGGATTAACGGAAACAGAAAGTCTTGCTGATAGAGCAACAAAATCTCTGTTGTCTACAGTTCGATTGTCCTGTGAAAACTATCATAAAAATCTGGGTGAAAATTCTGCACTACCAGATTTGCGTTTGATTCGGAAAAAAGTTGCTGATTGTTGGCTGAATTTAGCAGAAAGTGAACTAGAAAGCGCTTACTTCGGAGAGTTAGGAGAAGCACATCGAACCTTGCTGAATAGTGGGATTAAAAATGAACAACTTACAGATACAGAAGAGAGTTTTTTGGATGAAATAGCAGCAGAGCTTTCTAGAGGATTTGATGCTCCGAAAGCTATCCCTTACTTACTAGCAGCTATGCTATACCGGCCTGCCGCTCAGTTGCCGTTGCAGCATGACATTCTGCGGATTCCCCAATGGTTGCTTAATAACTATTTGACGTTTATGTTTGAGTCTCCCGGTTTATTTCAGGAAGTTGGAGACGCAGACAGTTACTACCATTACGCCACAGAATGGGTAGATTACCTCCACGAGAACATTTTCAGCAACCAAGAATCACAAATTTGGCAGAATGTGGCTGTTTGTTTTTCTCAAAAGGCTAACTTCATTCCGGTTTACTTTAATAGTCAGAATCTGAAAAATATCTGTAAAAAGCGTGCTGAGATACTGGAGTTTGTTTTACAAATTGGTGGACACCAAATTGATTGGGATTTTCCTGAGAGGTTGCCCGAAAGAAACAAGATTCGTCTAGGAATTTTGGCTGCCCATTTTCAGCCACAGACAGAAACTTTTGCCACACTGCCCGTCTACAAGCACCTAAATAGAGATTTATTTGAAATTATTCTCTACACGGTACAGGTGGGGAATCATCGACTAGAGCGGTATTGCGGTGGTCATGCTGATGTTATGGTTTTACTGCCCCAAGATTTGCCGAGTCAAGTTCAAACTATTCGGGATGGAGACCTGGATGTTATTCTGATTGCCACCAACGTTACAGCAGGCGCTAATTCCATAGCATTGCTGGCTTTGCATCGGCTGGCGCGGATACAGATTGCTAATGTGTGTTCCTGCATCACAACTGGGATGCGTCATGTAGATTACTATGTTTCAGGCTTATTTAGTGAGCCAGAAAATGATGCTCAGCAGCATTATACTGAGACTCTACTTACATTAGATGGATCGGCTCACTGTTATGATTTTGCAACAGAGGAACAGCTTACAGCTACCATCAGCGTTAATAGAGAAAATTTAGGGATTGCTGAAGATGCTGTAGTTTATATTTCGGGTTCTAATTTTTACAAAATTACTCCTGAAGTGGAAGCAGTTTGGACAAAGATAGTGGCTAGTACACCTAACTCAAAGCTGGTTCTTTATCCATTTAATCCTAACTGGTCTTCAAATTATGCAGTTGCCGCTTTTCGGAAGCGTTTAGCTGCTAGTTTTGCCCAGTATGGTTTGAGCGAAGAGCAGTTAATAATTCTTGATTGCGTTCCGAACCGCGCTGATGTATTAGAACGTTTGAAGCTGGGTGATGTTTATTTAGATTCTTATCCATTTGCTGGTGCAACATCGTTGCTAGATCCCTTAATGATTGGTCTGCCAACAGTTGCTATGGGAGGCAGCACTTTTAGGTCTAGGGTAGGATTGGCGCTGTTGAAAGAACTGCAACTTGATGAGTCGATCGCAGAAAATGAACAATCATATATAGAGTTGGCGATCGCACTTGGTACAAATCGTGAATTGCGCCAACAAAATAGCAATTTAATCCAGCAGCGAATGCAGAGTAATCCTAGATTTTTAGATAGCCGTACTTACTCGGCTCAAATGGGAACTCTGTTTCAAGAAGTATTCCGATCGCAACAAGCAACTGTTCTGACTGATAACCTGAACTTAAGAGCAATCAACCTGATTATTTTCCCAGATTGGAGTCAATCGGAAGATACTTTATTTCAAGAGTTGACGAAGGCGATCGGGGCGATCGCAAATCACCCAGACAAAAGTAAGATGACTTTGCTGGTAGAGAGCAGCAATATTTCTGACGAAGATGCTAATCTCGCTTTATCCAGCGTGGTGATGAATATTTTAATGGAAGAAGATTTAGATGTATCTGACGGCCCTGAAATTTCACTGATTGGACAGTTGAGCGAAATTCAGCGGGAAATTCTCATCTCTCGCCTGCAAGGTAGAATTGTGTTGGAAAATGAGAATAGAGATGCGATCGCACAAGCCAAAGCAGAGAACATAGCCTTCTTTGAATTAGACACCTTAAAAATATAAAATTCAATCCTCTGTTTCCTTGAGTGCTTGTTTCTACAGCATCTACATTTCCTCATCTGTTTCTTGTGACACCGCAGATAACTCTGCTTCTAATTGCTCAATCGTTGGTAAACTACTTTGCAAATACTCAGGTAAAGCCTCCCTAAGTTGATAAGTCGAAACACCCATCGGCTTGTTCAGATCGCGCAGGGCATATTCTACAACCATATGGTTTTTATTCTTGCACAAAATGATGCCAATGCTCGGTCGATCGTCAGGGTGTCGTAACAGATCGTCCACTGCCGAAACATAAAAATTCATCTTTCCCGAAAACTCTGGCTTGAACTCTTCTATTTTAAGGTCAATCACCACAAAGCAACGCAGTCGTAAGTGATAAAATAACAGGTCAATGTAAAAATCATCTCCGTTAATTTCCAAATGGTACTGGCTGCCCACAAAAGCAAATCCAACTCCCAACTCTAGCAAGAAATCGCGGATGTGCTTGAGTAAGCCACGTTCTAAGTCGCGTTCTTGTGATTCCTCTCCCAAACTAAGAAAGTCAAAATTGTAGGGGTCTTTTAGGAGTTGTTGGGCTAGTTCTGATTGCGGTTTGGGGAGAGTGTTTTCAAAGTTAGTAATCGCCTTTCCTTGCCGATTGTATAGCCTACTTTCTATTTGATGAACTAACACATTCCGACTCCAGCCATACTGAATTGTTTGTTGCACATACCACTCGCGCTCGGCTGAGTCTTTAACAGTCTCCAAAATGCGGACATTATGCCCCCAAGGAATTTGTGCAACAACCTGTTGCACAAATTGCTGATCAGGATATGCTTCAGCAAAAGTTCGCATATACTTGAGGTTACGTGATGAAAAACCCTTAATTTCTGGAAAAAATGAGCGCAGATCCGTAGCTAGACGCTCGATGACTTTAGCACCCCAACCTTGCTGTTGTTGTCGCTGTAAAATATCCACTCCTATTTGCCAATACAATAGCACTAACTCACGATTGACAGCCAGTGCAGCACGAATTTGAGCTTGTTTAATGCGCTCCTTTAAATCGCGTAGAAACTCGTCATAGGCTACTTCTGGTGACAGATTATTGGTCATAGGGCTAACATTTCCTGTAAAATAAGATTGCTATAGCTGACAAATTTATCTCCAGGTAATTAACAATTTTTATCCACATATATCTGCCACATCTGCTCGTATGCTTTCTCCATCTCTCGTGTAAATTGCTTGCCATTCCATAACGGAGCAGTTTGTCGTGACTGTCGCAGTTTCCAGGATATTTGCTGGCGCAAAACTGGATCTTTCCCTAAACGAATTCCCCACTCGACATACTCTTCATCAGTCCAAGCAATCCCTTCCGAAATGCCTGCATTCATCATCATGGTGTAGCTGTTGCGAGCTGCAAACTGCTCCCCCACTCGCGTTACTATAGGAACACCCATCCACAGCGTTTCCATAGTTGTTGTAGCTCCGTTGTAGGGATAGGTGTCTAGTACCACATCTGCAATACCCAAATTAGCCCGGTGAACTTGCTCTGAAGGAGCAGATGGTAAAAATCTTAGACGTTCTGCCGTTACCCCCTCAGAGTCTGCAATCTGAATAAAGAAGTTTTTAAGTGATTCTTGATTGGCGACCCCTTTAACTAAAAAATAGCTGTTGGGAACTCCTTTAATAATTTGCATTTGCAGCCTTGCTGTATCGGGGTGATATTTGTATCCCTTCTGACCAGTAAAATAAATAACAGCATCAGTAGGAATATCTAATTGATCGCGCCGGAGAGTAGGTACACCAACTTCAAAGCCATCTACAGCTATATAGGTTTGAGGCAAACGCCAGATTTTT
This sequence comes from Oscillatoriales cyanobacterium, assembly GCA_004294385.1. Classification (GTDB taxonomy): domain Bacteria; phylum Cyanobacteriota; class Cyanobacteriia; order Cyanobacteriales; family Microcoleaceae; genus Microcoleus. Next base: position 17,958 of record REAP01000065.1, read on the forward strand.
TCTGTGTAGTAATCCTGAGCAGATTCCGGTAAAACATAAGGATCGGCAATAAAATAATCAACAGCAGGAATTTCCGAGGCATCCCAACCTAACCAGGTTACTTGTATTGGTGCTGGTTTCATTGCTATTGCCTCGCAAGTGTTAGTTAGCGTTAAACTATCAAGGTCAATCAAAATGTCAATTTCATCTTCATAAATTTTTTCAGCAGCTTCTTGACCACTGAGTTCTAATTTGCAAGCTTTGGAAACCTGACCCACAAACCATTCTTGTAATGAGTTATAATTTTCTTGATATCCCATAAAGTAACCATTGATCTCAAAGCGATCTCGATCGTGGTACTGAAATACCCATCGTGCTAACCAACCCACAGAATGAGTCAACAAGCAGTGAGAGATGTATCCAATTTTTAAACGTCTTGAAACATCTGTTTTCATCGACCTAGATTTCCACTGGCGACACAGAGATACCTTTTCCTTCAGAGATGTTTCTATCTTTAATTGTGCTAAGCTAGCTATCTGACTACGAATTTTTAAATTTTCCTCAAGTCTATCTTGTAAATAAGGAAAGAAAAAAATAGAATTAAATAATCCCAGAGCTGATGCCCCCCATAGATCATCATTATTTTGTTCATCAATCAAAGAAGCAAGCATGGACTTCTGTAATTCAAAAGCCAAGCAAACTTCATTCCAGTAGCCACCGGCACCCATCAACCCACGCATAATTAGCAAGTTACCATAAATTTTATTGAGTAACTTTTCTTGAAGTGAATAGTATAATTTAGCTGCTTCTATTCCCTTGGTATATTCACGGCTATCTTGATAAAAAGAAGCCAACGCATATAAAAATTCTCGGTGCTTAGGAAGGAACTTTAAAGCTAGTTCTGTAAAAGTGGCAGCAACATCAGCTCGTTTAAATGAGTAACAAAGTCTATAGACAAATGGGAGTAGCAACTGCTCTAAAATCGATGTATTGTCTTTAATATATACTAGAGCACTTTCTGTAAAAGCGAGAGACAAAAGGTCAAACGGTGCCAAATCTAAAACATTTTTCAATACTTGTATTAATAGTTCATTATCCACTTCTACTACTTCCGAATTTAGTAGTTCAAGGATATGTAGCTCATTCAATATCTCTCCTTTGTATGTTTTGAGCAAAGTGGACAGCCCGATCAAGTGTAACAAGTTATTAACTCCTTCTGGGTTAATTTCTCGTATATGCTGCCGGATTGCCCACGCTATACAATAGTCCTGTTCTATTGTTCCCTGTAATCGTCGTCGCTCTGCTTCTGTTTCCAATACCTCAATTAGTTCTTTTGTCCACTTTTCTATGTCTTCTGGCTCTCCATCTGTCATTCCTATTAGCCATGTTGTCTGAGCTTCACTCTCTTGACCCTGCAATAAAAAAATCAAACCTAAGTGCCAGTAGTAGGACTTAACATTAGGCTCCTGAAAAATGGCCTCTTCGTAAATTTTTGCTGCTTGATAATAATTTTCTGAAGAAATATATTCTTCAGCTTGCTGCTGCCATCCGGCAACAAATGAATCACTGAAAATCATAAACTATTCAAGGAATTTTTATAAGAATTTTAAAGCGGGTAGCACTATCTGCTACCCGCTGACTCAGGACTATCAACAAGCCGGAGTAATAAAACTCAGAAACTACTTAGTAACAGGATCGGGGACGGTTCCACCACATGCAGTAGCACCTGCGGCTAAATCACCTGCATTACCTGTATTTGAACCTCCTTCTTGGCAGATGATGCTGGTAGTGGTTTTTGCCTCACCAGCTGTTACTAAAGCCACACTTCCCCCATATCCTTTGAGAGAGTTAACAAGTGGTTTAGCACTAACAACTCCTCCAGTGCCCGTATTACCTTTGCTCAAGTCATATTGGTAGTTAGTGGTTTGAGTTTTGATACCAAGACCCAACTCAGTACCCGTGGGATCGACAGAAAATTTGCTACTTTCTGCGTAAAAAGCCTGCTGACCCTTGTTCATTGAACTGACATACTGCTTGGCTTCAGACTGCTTGGCTTTGTTTGCTTGGTTGAGGAACGCGGGCAAAGCGATCGCCGACAAAATACCGATAATGATGATAACAACCAGCAGTTCAATCAGGGTGAAGCCTTGATCTTGTCTTCTTTTGTTGATGTGTTGCAGGAACTTGGCTTTAAATTCAGTCTTCATAAGTTTTTTCTCCTTGAGGGTTGGGACGCTTGGTTTCTAACTCTTATATGTAATTTACCCAGTTATAGGCGCTTTAATATCACCCCAGAGCAATTTTTTTTTCAACTCCTCGCTCTAATGCTCCAAAAGCACATACAGAAAGACTTCCAGCCTAATCAACAATTCCTTGACTTTCTCAAAGGCTGACTGCTCAATAACAGGCTCTAGGTTAACAGCCATCTGGGAGCGTATTTGGAGCCACTTTTGGACGAGCCACACCATAGACTGCGGCCCATCCCACAGAGGTAGCAAGCAGGCAGCCATTGTACAGTCGATCGCCACCGGCGCCAAAGTCGGCACAATAACATAACGACTAATCTCAAACGCAGTCTCACTCTCAATGCAATTAGTCAAGTCTTCCCTAATCTGGGAAGTCCTCAGTTGAGGGTGGAGATGTACCCGTGCTTCCCGCCATTGAGCTTCCGTCCATTCCGCCACGGGCACAAAATCCTGAGTTCGATCGGGATGGCCACACCAAAAGTCAATGAGACGATGGACGGGATGTAATAGTTCAAACATATGCAGCCGATCTTCTACAGAAGTTTCTGGCAAGCTCATTGCTAGAAACGGAGGCAAATCTTCTAAATCTTGGAATAGATCCGTCACATCCCAGTGTCGCCAACCCACCATGCTGATAAACTCTAAATCAGCAGCTCTCAACGCTGCAAATACTTCTGGGATAGTATAACCTTTGTCCCCTTGGAATAAATAGTTCATTAAAATCCATTCATCATTTTCTGTATTTTTAAAATTCCAGGTTCTGACCTTGAGAAGAACTTCATTTTTTAAAGCATTCATGGTTTGTCTAACTATTTCTATCTCTAAATCCTGGGGATTTTCATCCATCAGACCCATTAATTTACAAAGTTTTTGAGCTCTAAAAAAGTTGGCTCGCTGGAAGTAACTATGTAAATTTGTTCGTATAATTCCATCAGGCTTTAGAACTGACTTCATCGCTTGCAATCCAGCAATAGCATCGGGCAAGAGATACAGAACTTCGTCAGCATTGATATAGTCAAACTGTAAACCTAAAGTTGGTAAATCTTCTATCTTCAAAGCATAAAACTCTGCATTAGCAACCCCATGATATTGCAAACGTTGCTCAGCTAGTTTCACAGATTCCTCTGATAAATCGATGCCTACTATTTTCGCTCCCGGATTGGCTAGAGCTAACACTAAGGATTTATAACCGGTGCCGCATCCCGCATCGAGGATAACTTTATCAGAGGTATTGATGACTTTTCTATTTCTGAAGTAGTAAGCAGTTACAAGATTATGAAGGTAGAGCAATTCAGTGTTATCTTTCGGAGATTCTTCTAGCGGGATTCTGGGAAAAGGAGTATTGTCAAATTGCTGGCGAATGTTTTCTATTAACTCTAAATTTTGGCGATCCATGTTCAATTACGCTTAATGCTGGCAAATTATCTTAGTATGTCAGAAAATAGTCTATATTCCGCCCGGCCACAACATACAGCAGATTCCAGGTTTATGAAGTACACCGCGCGATCCCGCCGTAGGGACACGGCACGGCAATACCTATTGGTGTCAAATTAAGGTACAACTCATAGTCCGGCAAGGGTTGAAACCCCTGCCTCAAAGCGCAAGTCCTCTCAAAGAGGACTGAAGAACTCATTAGTCCTCTTTGAGAGGACTTTAGCTATT